>JAHLFQ010000200.1 GCA_018883705.1 Candidatus Cellulosilyticum pullistercoris | reverse complement strand
AGTTGAGGTTGATGAGTTAGATAATGATAAAGCTTCGTGGCGCGTAACTCATAGTTAATAAACTGTTTTTGTGCAGCATCAAGTGTATCATATTGCTTACCTAGATTTGTAATAAGTGGTACATGTGACTTACTACTAAGGAGTCGTAGTACAGAAATGGCTTCTTTTCTGCAACCTAATACACGAATATAAGGAAGAGGTGCCTGTGCCGTAAATGGACTTATACTTTCAGTATGAATATCTAATAAGATACGTAGTAAGGCGCGCTGAACTGTTGCACGTGTATAAGTTTTGGAGGTAGAGAGATTAACAAGCGTTTCATAAGTAGGGGTAGTTTTAGCATGCTTGATAAAAGTGTGTATTAAATCTTTTGGAATGTCCCATGAAGCATACAATTCCTCTTGTTTGGAAAATATAAGTTTGAAATGTAAAAAGCTAGCTAGTGATTCCATAGAAGGAAGGTGGTGAGGATTTAATAAATGAAACGCACTACTTGGCATACAATGCTGATACTGTAAGGTATGATCATTAATAGAATGGCGTATAGCAGTAGCGGAGGCAATAGAGCCAGTAATCTCTTTATCATGATAATTTGCACTTATCCGTTTTACCGTAAAGGGTGTGATAGAGGCATTCAGTTGATGAATGGCCTTAAGATATTCAATACCAAGAATATTATTAGGACTTTCTAAAGCATCCTTAAGCAGAGGATAAACTTCGGGAGAAACCAAATGGCTTAAAAATTCAATGACAGCTTGTTGCCTTGAACGAGGGAAACTTAGTCCTTGCTTAAGGTGGTATTTAATGAGGGTGTTTAATTGCTCTGCATTTAATAGGAAGGTTTGGGCAATAGTATCAAGAAGGGAAATATCTCCGCATTCACTTCCAAATGATATGAAATCAATGATTTGAGATTGGTGTAATAAGCTAACGGCAGCTCTAGCAAACATTTCTGCACTAGCTGTAGCAAATGGAACAGGAAGTTCTAGTACAAGGTCTATGCCATTTAGGAGTGCCATTTTAGTACGTGTGAATTTATCTGCAATGGTAGCAGTCCCACGCTGTGAAAAGTTACCACTCATGATAGCAACAACGGCATCACAACCAGTTTCTGCTCTTGTTTGTGTGATTTGATAAAGATGTCCATTGTGAAAGGGGTTATATTCGGCGACGATGCCTGCAATTTGCATAGGTAATCTCCTTGTTAATTGATTTATTCAAGATAATATTGTAGCTTAAAATAAAGAGGAGATAAAGGAGAAAAAGGAAATATTTTTTCATTTCACTCTTGTATACACGAGATACATTGCATATAATAGTACATGAGGGTAATGAAAAGCATAGTTGAAAGGGGTTATTTAAATGTCTTTTATAGATAGCATTAAAGCAAGAGCAAAAAGTGATAAGAAAACAATCGTACTACCAGAAGCATCTGATATTCGTACATTAAAAGCAGCACATCAAGTATTAGCTGAAGAGATTGCAAATGTTATTTTAATTGGTAGTGAGACAGAAATTAGTGCCAAAGCAGAAGGTTTAGATCTTAGTGGAGCTCAAATCGTTGATCCAGCATCATTTGAACAAATGGAAGAATATATTGCTGAGCTAGTTAAACTTAGAGAGAAAAAAGGAATGACTACTGAAAAAGCAAGTCAATTACTTCACAAAGATCCATTATTCCTAGGTGTTATGATGGTTAAAAAAGGGATGGCAGACGGTATGGTAGCAGGTGCTGTTCATTCAACAGCTGATGTACTTAGACCTTCACTTCAAATCCTTAAAACAGCGCCAAATACAAAACTTGTATCAGCATTCTTCGTAATGGTTGTACCTAATTGTGAATATGGTGCAAATGGTACTTTTGTTTTCTCTGATGCAGGACTTAACCAAAATCCTACTTCAGAAGAATTAGCAGCTATTGCACAAAGTTCAGCTCAAAGCTTTAAACAATTAGTAGGTGAAGAACCAGTTGTAGCAATGCTTTCTCACTCTACATACGGAAGTGCAAAACACGCTGATGTAGATAAAGTAGTTGAAGCTACAAGAATTGCTAAGGAAGAAGCACCAGAACTTAAATTAGATGGAGAATTCCAACTCGATGCAGCGATTGTACCATCTGTAGGTAGTGCTAAGGCACCATCTAGCGATGTAGCAGGTAAAGCTAACGTATTAGTATTCCCAGACTTAGATGCTGGTAATATTGGTTACAAACTTGTTCAAAGACTTGCAAAAGCAGAAGCTTATGGGCCAGTAACACAAGGTATTTCAAAACCAGTTAATGACTTGTCAAGAGGTTGTAGTGCAGAAGACATCGTAGGTGTTGTAGCAATTACAGCTGTTCAAGCTCAAAATCAACAATAATATAATAATGTTTTAAACTAAGGAGTGTAAAAGATGAACGTATTAGTAGTAAACTGTGGAAGTTCTTCAATCAAATATCAATTATTAAACATGGAAAATGAATCAGTTATCGCAAAAGGTATCTGTGAAAGAATTGGAATTGATGGATCATTTATCAAACACACAACAGAAGGACAAGATAGTGTTAAAGTAATGGTAGACTTCCCTAACCATAAAGTAGCTATAGCTAAAGTACTTTCAATGCTTACAGAAGGTGAAACAGCTTGTGTTAAACCAGAAGAAATTTCTGCAGTTGGTCACCGTGTTGTTCATGGTGGAGAAAAATTCAATAAATCTGTACTTATTACAGAAGAAGTTGAAGAAGCAATTAGAGAATGCTGCGAGCTTGCACCACTTCATAACCCAGCTAACTTAACAGGTATTGATGCTTGTCGTGAATTAATGCCTTCAGTACCAATGGTAGCTGTATTTGATACTGCTTTCCACCAAACAATGCCAAAACATGCTTATATGTATGCTATTCCACAAGAATACTATGAAAAATATGGCGTTCGTAAATATGGTTTCCACGGAACAAGCCACAAATATGTTTCTCAAAAAGCAGCTGAAATGCTTGGCAAACCAGTAGAAGATACAAAAATTATCGTTTGTCACTTAGGAAACGGTGCAAGTATCTGTGCTGTAGATGGAGGTAAATCAGTAGAAACTTCTATGGGATTCACACCACTTGCAGGTCTTATCATGGGAACTCGTTCAGGTGATATTGATCCAGCTATCGTTACTTTCTTAATGGAAAAAGAAGGTTTATCAGCGAAAGAAATTGATAATATCTTAAATAAAAAATCAGGTGTTGATGCTTTATCTAGATTATCAAGTGACTTCCGTGAAATCGAAGATGGTGTAGTTGCTGGTGATCCTGCTTGCCGTTTCACAATGGATGCTTACCAACACAGAGTTGTATCATACATCGGTGCTTATGCAGCTATCATGAATGGTGTAGATGCAATCTGCTTCGCAGGTGGTCTTGGTGAAAACAATGCAGTGATGCGTGAAGAAATCGCTAATATGCTTACATGGTTAGGTGTTGAACTTGATGCAGAGAAAAACAAATGCCGTGGTGTAGAAAGAGATTTAACAAAAGAAACTTCAAAAGTAAAAATGTTATTAATTCCTACAAATGAAGAATTAATGATTGCTCGTGATACAGTAGAACTTGTTTCTAAATAATGATTGACAAATAAAGATTAGCTATGTATAATTACAGAAGTGTTACTTAATGGAGTGAAAAAATGAAAATTAATATCCATGAACTTAAGAAGAAGTCCGAAGTAACTTTTAGTGGGCTACAGTCCATTCAATTAAAAGGAGTTAATCCTTTGCATCCATCACTTGAATGCCAAGCTGATGTAGATGGGATTGTTACTAAAGTGGGCAACCGCTACGTAGTAAAAGCTCAGGCCACTACGAAAGTGAAGCTCTTATGTGATCGCTGCTTAGAAGAGTTTGAATGTCCTATTCAAGCAGATATCTATCAAAGATATTCTACAGATCCAAATGAAGAGGATGAAGATATCTTACCGATTACTGGATTTGAAATTGATTTAGCAGATGTCATCACTGAAGCAGTTGTCTTAAATATACCTATGAAATGGTTACATGATGAAAACTGTAAGGGCATTTGTAAAGTTTGTGGCGTAAATTTGAACAAGCATTCTTGTCATTGTGATGCTGTAGATATAGATCCAAGACTTGAAGGTTTAAAAAGTATTTTTCACCCTCAGAGTGAAGAGTAGTAGCAAGAGGAGGTGTAGAAATGGCAGTACCAAAAAGAAAAACTTCTAAAGCTAGAAGAAACCAAAGACAAGCAAATTGGAAACTTTCTCCACTTAACTTAGTGAAATGTCCAAAATGTGGTGAATTAATGATGCCACACAGAGTATGTAAAGCTTGCGGTTCTTATGCTAACCGTGTTGTTGTAAAAGTAGACTAATACTAAAAAAGACAGCTTTTAGCTGTCTTTTTGTATATTTAATTTCAATTAAGAGAAAGATAAAGGTGATGCAAATGTCTAAAATAGCAATAGATATCATGGGTGGAGATTATGCACCTGATGAGATTATCAAAGGCTGTGTATTAGCCACTAAAGACATTGATTCGACTCTAGTTCTAGTAGGTAAGGAAGAGGTTATCAGAGAAAAACTATCTGCCTATACATACGATGAGAGCAAAATTGAAATCATGCACGCAGATGAAGTTATTGAAATGGGTGAATCCCCTGTTATGGCCATTAGAAAAAAGAAGAATTCATCAATGGTTGTAGGTCTTAAACTTGTAAAAGAAAAACAAGTTGATGGAATGATTAGTGCAGGGAGTACAGGTGCACTACTTACAGGCGCCACTTTAATTGTTGGCCGTATAAAAGGAGTTGAAAGACCTGCTATGGCACCTTTTATTCCAACTCAGACAGGTTGTTCCCTACTTATTGATTGTGGTGCTAATGTAGATGCAAAACCTCAATATCTTGAGCAATTTGCACGTATGGGTACGGTTTATGTAGAAGAATGTCTACAAATTAAAAATCCTAAAGTAGGACTTGTTAATATAGGGACTGAAGAAGAAAAAGGTAACCAACTGACAAAAGAAGCCTTTAAATTACTTTCTGAGAGTGAAGGCATTAATTTCTACGGTAATGTAGAAGCAAGAGATATTCCACAAGGCTTAGTAGATATTTTAGTTTGTGATGGGTTTACTGGAAACGTTATTCTGAAATTTATGGAAGGATTCGGTAAATGGCTTTTAGGAATGATTAAAGTGGAATTTCTAAAGAATATTAAAACTAAAATTGCAGCTTTGTTTATGAAGCAGGGCATTTCAACAATAAAAGAAAAATTTGATGTGGCAAAAAAAGGTGGTGCACCTTTTTTAGGTATTAATGGACTGGTTGTGAAAACACATGGAAGTTCAAAATCTCAAGAAATTTATAGTACAATTTTACAAACAGAAGGCTTTATTAAAGAAAACTTAGTAGAAAAACTTAAAGCAAAATTTGAAGAAAATATAAATTAATATTGACTATAAAAGTTGTATATACTATCATCAAAATATAATGATTATTAAGAGGTGTTGAGCAAATGGTATTTGAGAAAGTGAGACAGATTATAAGTGATCAATTTAACATTTCGGAGGATGAAATTACCTTATCTACATCTTTTACAGATGATTTAAACGCAGATTCATTAGATATTTTTCAAGTGATTATGGCAATTGAAGAAGAATTTGAAATGGAAATTTCAAATGATGAAGCTGAAAAGGTATCAACTGTAGGTGATGTTGTTGAGTACATCAAACAAGAAAAAGGATTAGACTAAGAAAAAGCCTCGCTATGCGAGGCTTTTCATATATGACCATTTTTATATTAAAGGAGACTTACACAAATGGGCAAGAAAATGCATCAAACAAATAAGCAGGAAATAATAGATGCTATGCAAAAGGTGCTAAACTATACGTATAATAATAGTGGACTTTTAGAAGAAGCACTTACACATAGCTCTTATGCTAATGAACATAGAAATTATCATGTAAAAGATAACGAGAGGTTAGAATTTTTAGGAGACGCTATATTAGATTTAATCATCAGTGAGTATTTATTTAAAAAATACCCTAATATGCCAGAGGGTGATTTATCTAAGATTCGTGCAAGTATTGTATGTGAAGGTTCACTTGCAAAAAATGCTAAGAAAATGCCATTAGGACGTTACATTTTACTTGGAAAAGGTGAAGAAATGACAGGCGGACGTGAAAGAGCATCCATTCTGGCAGATGCATTTGAAGCTATTACAGGTTCACTATTTTTAGATGGTGGTTTTAATGAGGCAAAGCGTTTTATTCATGAAACACTTGTAGCAGATGTGGAACAAACAGAGTCCATTGAAACGCTCTATACAGATTATAAAACATTATTACAAGAAGCTATTCAAAAAATCAGTATGAGTCCAATTCATTATGAAGTAGTAGGTGAAGAAGGACCTGATCATGATAAGCATTTCTATGTAGAAGTTTTCCATGAAGAGCGTTCTCTAGGTCGTGGCATTGGTAAGAGTAAAAAAGAAGCAGAACAGGATGCGGCTAAAAAGGCATTAAATTATTATAATAGTTGAGGTGAAATATGTATCTAGATAAAGTTGAGATACATGGCTTTAAATCCTTTGGTGATGCAATAAAGCTGAATATTCCAAAAGGAATTACTGGGGTTATTGGGCCTAATGGTAGTGGGAAAAGTAACGTATCGGATGCCATTAGGTGGGTACTAGGAGAGCAAAGTGCTAAAAGCCTTCGTGGAAGTAAGATGGAAGATATCATTTTTGCAGGGACAGAGAAGAGAAAATCTTTAGGTTATGCAGAAGTTGCACTTACAATTAAAAATCCTGACAAAAAGGTAGCAATTGATTATACAGAAATTGTAGTCAAAAGACGTGTCTATCGATCTGGAGAAAGTGAGTACTTTATCAATGGGAGTCCTTGTCGATTAAAAGATGTACAAGAACTATTTATGGATACAGGTGTTGGTAAAGATGGTTATTCTATCATTGGACAGGGTCAAATTGATAGAGTGCTCAGTTCCAAGCCAGAAGAAAGAAGAACCTTATTTGAAGAAGCAGCAGGGATTTATAAATATAAAGTCCGTCGAATAGAAGCGGAGAAAAAATTAGAAAAGCAAAGAGAAAACCTAACAAGACTTCAAGATATTATTGGTGAAATAGAAATGCGTATTGAACCTTTAGGACTTGAAGCAGAAAAGACAACAGAATTTCTAAGATTAAAAGATCAGTTAAAAGAAATAGATATTAATATCTTTATTTTTGAAATGGATCGTTTAGAGCAAGAAATTCAGGAGTTGACTGAAAAAATAGGTGCAGTTGAAGGAGAGCTTCTTGATAATAGTAAATTACAATCGGATCATAATAAAAAGCGAGAAGCACTTAAACAAGACAGAGATACAGTTTATCATGAAACAGAAATGCTCATAGAAAGTATTTCAAATCTAGAGAAAGAAAGAGAGAGAAAACAAAGTCAAATTGCGTTAAATAAAGAAAAGATTTCTAGTACATTACGTCTTTTAGAACAAGTACATCATGATCAAAAAGAACAAGCTTCTGATCATCAGACAAAACAAGAGAAACTTTCTTTCTTAGAAACAAAGCGTACAGCATTAGAAATTGAAAAAGCGTCTAAAGAAACGATTATACGTCAAGAAGAAGAAAAAATAGA
>JAHLFQ010000199.1 GCA_018883705.1 Candidatus Cellulosilyticum pullistercoris | reverse complement strand
ATTTAAATAAAATCAGCTCAATATACATACTCCTGTACATTAAGCTGATTCTTACTTTATTACCTTTCATTACTAATATGTATAGCTTATCGATTAGTTGGTATTTTTATTCTGATCTCATAACTATCTGCATGTTCTTTCATTGTATATTTAGCATCAATTCCTGCTTTTTGAATTAAGTTTACAGCTTCTGTGATGGTATTCGTCACAAGCCTCATATCTCTAATATAAGTTTTTACTTTTTGATTAGCCTTATGCTTAATCATATCTTCTTTTGTAATATCAACAAGCATCTGTTCTATAATCTGTTCTGTTCTTTTTACACTAAGTTCTTGCTTAATGATTTTTTCTAATGCAATTAATTGATACTCTTCATTTGGTAATTTTAAAAGTGCTCTTGCATGACGTTCTGTTAAATTACTTTCTACTAATAGTTTTTGTATCTTTGGAGATAATTTTAGTATTCTTAGTTTATTAGCAATTGTAGATTGGCTCTTTCCAAGAGTACTTGCTAACTCTTGTTGTGTATAGCCATAATCTTGCATAATTGCATAATAAGCTTGGCTCTCTTCTAAGAAGTTAAGATTCTCTCTTTGCATGTTCTCAATTAATGCTAGAACTGCACTGTCCTTTGTTGTTACTTCTACAACAACGGCTGGTATAGTTTCTAGGCCAGCTAATTTAGATGCCTTTAGTCTTCGTTCTCCGGCAATTAACTCGTAGGAATTTCCTATCATCCTAACTGTAATAGGTTGCATTAGTCCATGTTCTAAAATAGAATTTGCAAGTTCTTGTAAAGCAGCCTCAGAAAAAACCTTCCTTGGTTGATATGGATTCGGTCTAACAAGATTTATTGCAATATTTTCTATTTTTAAATCTCTTTGCATTAATTTATGCTCCCCTCTAACTAACGAATTTTGCTATCTATCAGTATAGCATACTCTTCTTTTAAAAGCCATAAACAGAACATATGTTTTTATTATAATATTTTATTTATTTCTTCATTATTTTTATCTACTAAATTTCATTTTTATACCTTGTCTACTTTATCCTCTCTGCTCACTTTACAATGTTTTCTTTTATTCACAGGTTCCTTACTTTTTATTTAAGTTGTGGATAACTATTCTACATTTATTTTTTTATTTTATCCACAATCTTTTATCTATTTATCTATTATAAAACTATCCACATGCTATACATTATTTTAAATAAAAAAAGATGGTCTATCTATTCATAGACCACCTTACTTTAATACTTTATCTTCTAGGATAAACCTAATGGTGCTTTAGTTGGTTCTCCTGCTTTTCTCGGATATTTTGTATCTGTTGATTTTACCTTTTTGATTTTAGCAATCTTATGGTCTAAATCTGTAAAAGGCACGCCTGTATGAACTACCTCCTCTAGCTGACCACCTAATATCTTAATGGCTTTTTGACCTTGCTCTAATTCTTCATCTAATTTTTGACCTTTTAAAGCAATCAGATAGCCATCTACCTTAACAAAAGGTAATGTATATTCACTTAGTACTGCTAAATTTGCAACCGCTCTTGAAGCACAAATATCGAATCCTTCACGATATTGTTTATTCTTACCCAAGTCTTCTGCTCTTGAATGAACACATTCAATGTCTGTTAATCCCAGTTCATTGATAACAGTCTCTAAGAAAGTTAACCTTTTCTTTAGGGCATCCACTAATGTTACTTTGAGGTGAGGAAAGGCAATTTTAATTACTAAACCAGGAAAGCCAGCACCTGTCCCTATGTCGATAACTGTTTTTTGCTCGCTCATATTAAGAGCCTTATTAATAGTCATACAATCTAGAAAATGCTTGGTAATGACTTCTCTATCTTCAGTAATAGCCGTCAAATTCATCTTTTGATTCCACTCTTGTAGAAGCGTTTTATATTTCATAAACTGTTCTACTTGTGTTTCAGAAAGCTGAATATCTAACTCTTTAGCACCACTTATTAATAACTTTTTCATTTATTTTCCTCTTTCTCTTAACTTTCCTCTTTAACTCCTCTATTTCTTTGCTCTAAATAAACAAGTAACATAGAAATATCAGCTGGTGAAACACCTGAAATACGTGACGCTTGACCAATTGAGACTGGTCTTACTTGTTCAAGCTTTTGTTTAGCCTCAAGTCTTAAACTAGATACTTCATCATAATTAATATCTTCTGGAATTAAACGTTTTTCAAGACGTTTAAACTGATCTACTTGCTGCATTTGTCTTTTGATATAACCTTCATATCTAAGTTCAATCATAACTTGTTCTATAACTTCTATAGGTAATTCTGGTCTATCCTTATCTATATCAGCAAAGTCTTCATACGCTATTTCTGGACGTTTTAACACTTCTGCTAAAGCAATTCCTGATTTAAGCAGTGTACTTCCTTTCTTCTCAAGAATTTCTTGTACACTTGCACTAGTTCCTACATAAACATGCTTTAATCTTTCCATTTCTTCTTCAATAGCTTTTCTCTTTGCTACGAATTTTTGATAACGTTCTTCTGAAATTAAACCTACTTTATAACCTTTTTCAGTTAGTCGAAGGTCTGCATTATCTTGACGTAATAATAGACGATATTCTGCTCTAGATGTCATCATACGATAAGGCTCTTTAGTTCCCTTAGTAACTAAATCATCAATTAAAACGCCTATATATCCTTCAGAACGATCAATAATCATTGGCTCACGTTCTTCTACTTTTAATGCTGCATTTATACCTGCAATAAGCCCCTGTGCAGCTGCTTCTTCATAGCCAGAACTTCCATTCATTTGACCCGCACTGAAAAATCCTTCAATCGATTTCATTTCAAGTGAATGTTTAAGTTGAAGTGGATTAATGCAATCATACTCAATTGCATATCCTGTTCTCATAACTTCTACATTCTCAAGACCTGGAAGTGTACGTAGCATAGCAAGTTGTACTTCTTCTGGTAAGGAAGAACTCATCCCTTGTACATACATTTCCGTTGTATTTTCACCTTCTGGCTCAATAAATACTTGATGTCTCTCTTTATCTGCAAAACGTACCACCTTATCTTCAATAGATGGGCAGTATCTTGGACCTGTTCCCTCAATTACACCAGAATACATTGGTGAACGATGTAAATTATCTCTAATAATTTGGTGTGTCTTTTCATTTGTATAAGTTAAATAGCAAGGAAATTGCTCTCTTTTAATATCATCTTCCTTGTTTTCAAAAGAGAAAGGTACAATACGTTCATCACCATATTGAGGTTCCATCTTAGAAAAATCTATTGTTCTTGCATCTACACGTGCAGGTGTTCCTGTCTTAAATCTTCTAAGCTCAATTCCAATTCCTTTTAATGACTCACTTAACTTATTAGAGGTTTTAAGCCCATTTGGTCCTGTATATTCAATACATTCACCAGTAAGACATCTAGAACGAATATAGGTTCCACCTGCTAGTACAACTGCCTTACATTCATAAATAGCACCTGTATTAGTTACGACAGCTTTAACCTTCCCATCTTCTACTTGAATATCTACTATTTCTTGTTGCTTAATCGTTAGATTAGGTACTTTTTCAAGTAGCTCTTTCATGCTATGGGTATACTTTACTTTATCAGCTTGTGCTCTTAAAGAATGCACAGCTGGTCCCTTAGCAGTATTTAGCATACGAGATTGAATATACGTTCTATCAATATTTCTTCCCATCTCTCCGCCAAGTGCATCTATCTCTCTTACTAAATGTCCCTTTGAAGTACCCCCAATATTAGGATTACAAGGCATCATTGCGATGCTATCAAGTGACATTGTGAACATAATTGTCTTACGTCCCATGCGAGCTGAAGCCAAAGCTGCTTCACACCCTGCATGTCCACCACCTATAATGGCAATGTCTATTCTATCTGCAACATACATTTTTTTTCCTACTTTCCTAAACAAAATCTACTAAATAACTGATTGATAATTTCTTCTTTAATTGATTCACCTACAATCATTCCTAAATGACCAAAGGCATCGTGTAAATCTATAGCTAAACAATCTTCAGGGAGCCCCATCTCAATTGCTTCTATTACTTTTTCTAAGCTCTTAATAGCATTGATGAGTGCTTGTTTTTGTCTTTGGTTAGAAATAGTCGCTTCATTTTTAACCTGCGCTTCACCTTTCATAACCACTTGCTTCATTGCTTGTTTAAGCTCAATTAAACCACTTTGTTCTTTCGCTGAAATGCGGATAACCTTCCCATTATTAAAGTATTCATCAAGCATTTCCTGGGTAATATTACTTTCTAAGTCACTCTTATTAAGAACGTAAATAACATGCTTTCCTTTAACCTTACTTAAAATTTCTTGATCTTTATCTAAAAGACCTGCATGGCTATCTATTAACATTAGTACTAAATCAGCTTCTTCTATAGAACTCTTTGAACGCTCTACACCGATTTGTTCTACAACATCCTCAGTCTCTCTAATCCCCGCAGTATCTAATAATTGATAAGGTATCCCATCAATATTTAAATACGCTTCAACAACATCTCTTGTTGTTCCTGGAATATCTGTAACAATAGCCTTATTTTCTTCAAGTAACGCATTTAAAAGAGAAGATTTACCTACATTAGGTCGTCCTACAATGGCTGTTTTAACACCTTCTCTAATCATCTTTCCAGTATCAGCTGTTTTTAAAAGTTCACCCAGCTCATTATTTAACGTTCTAAGCTCTTCTTCAAAATCATTAGTTATTGGTTCATCTTGATCATATTCTGGATAATCAATAGATACCTCTATTCTAGCAATTATTTGTATCAATGCATCTTGATACGCTTTAATTTTTTTTGATAAATTTCCTTCAAGCTGTCCTATTGCTTGAGATAATGAAAGCTCTGTTTTAGCTTCAATAATATCCATAATAGCTTCTACTTGAGATAAGTCAATACGCCCATTTAGAAATGCTCTCTTTGTAAATTCTCCACTATCTGCAAGGCGTGCTCCCGCATTTATTACCTCCATGAGTACCGCATTAAGAGGAATAGGCCCTCCATGACAGTTAATCTCAATGACGTCTTCTCTGGTAAATGTTTTAGGCGCTTTCATAAGCATAACAAGTACCTCATCTAGAACTTTACCACTTTGACTTATAATATGTCCATAGGTAATAGTATGGGAATCTACTTCCATAAGTGATTTTTTATTAGCTGCCCTAAATATTTTATTTACGATACTAATAGCTTCTTTCCCGCTGACTCTAATAATCCCAATACCCCCGACTCCAATAGGCGTAGATATTGCTGCAATAGTATCTTCAAATAACATTATATTTCATCCTTTCTCAAAAAAAAACCAGTATAAAACTGGTTTTTATTTATATGATCTATTATGATAGCTTGGTGTAATAACCACTTTTCTAAATGGTTCCTTACCTTCACTATGCGTTTTTACAAACTTACTATCCTGAAGAGCAGAATGAATAATTCTTCTATCATATGGATTCATTGGTTCAAGAATAATAGGTTTTCTAGACTTCTGAACTTTTTTACTTAATTTAAATGCAAGTTTCTTAAGCGTCTCTTCTCTTTTTGCACGATAGTTAGCAGAATCTAGCATAATCTTAATATATTCTTTTCTCTCTTTGTTAGCAACAATGTTAACAAGATATTGGATAGCATCGAGTGTTTCTCCTCGCTTACCAATAATTATACCCATATTTTGGCCTTCTAAACCAATACTAATACGATTCCCATGAACAATCTCTGATTTTATCGTACATTCAACATCCATCTGTTTGAGTAATTTATCTAAAAAGTCTTTTGCATTCTTCATTACTTGTTCTACTTCTTCTTTTGAAGCAACAACCGTATCTTCAGAATCATCCACAGCTTCTGAAGGTACTTGTACTTCTGGTTTGACATCTACTTTAGGAACTTCAGGCATTATCTCTTCAACTTCAGCTAGTTCTTTAACTGAAGTTTCTTTAAGTGTAACTTTTACTTTAGCAGCTTTCGCACCAAAGCCTAATAATCCTTTTGATCCCTTTGAAATGATTTCAATATTAACTTCATCTGTACTTGCACCTAACTCAATTAATGCTTCAGTAATAGCATCATCAACTGTTTTTCCAACTTTTTCAATAGACTTCATCTTCATACCCCCAACCATTTATCAGTTTACTTGGTTAATCTTCTTACTTTTTTGGGCTTACTCTTCAGACTTCTTTTGAACTGGTACTTTTTTAATCACTTTTTTAGTATAAGTTTTAGGTGCTTCATTGGAATTTGCCTGATTCGTTTTCGCTTCTGGCTGCTTCTCAATTGGTACTTTTTTCATAACTTTTTTAGTATATGTTTTATTGTTTTTTCTTGCTTCTTCACGTTCTTTTTCAAGCATAGCTTCTATTTTAGCATCTTGTTTTTCTAGCATCTTATTTACAATCTTTTGTTGAACTAACATAATGACGTTACCAGCAATCCAGTACAGTGCTAAACCTATAGGCATTGTATATGCAAATGCACCTGTCATAATAGGCATCACAATGTTCATAGTTTTCATCATAGATTCACCTGGATTAGCTTGTCCATCTGCTGCTGCCGCTTGCATTTGCCCATTAGAGGCCATTGTAAGCTTTGTAAAGATATAAGTAGATGCACCTGCCACGATTGGAATTAAGATAGCCCACCACTGCGTACTCATTAATGCACTTGGAGAGTCAACTACATTAAATCCTAAGAAATTCTCATATTGATGTTTGAGATTTAATGCATTAGTAAGTAACTCTTGTGTACTTGCATCGCCACTACTATTAATAAATGAATTCCATTGCCCAGTTGTTAAATGGCTTAAATACTGTCCTAATTGTGTAGTATTTGTTAAATCAAATTTTGTACGCGTAGTTGCTTCAATTGTTGCTTGAAAGCTTTGTAATTTATCTTGATAGTTTGCGACATTTGCCATAACTATATTCGCAATGTTCGTATATTCTTCGCCTAATTTTGTGATGTAATTTGCTGGTGTTCGTAAGACATTAAATAGCCCCATAATCAGTGGGAACTGAATAATTAATGGTAAACATCCTGCAAATGGATTAATTTTATACTTTTTATAAAGAGCCTGCATTTCTTGACTTTGCTTCATCTGAGACTCTTGATCTTTTCTGCCCTTATATTTATTTTGGATTTTTAATAACTCAGGCTGTATCTTGCTCATACCTCTAGATGTTCTTTGCGAAGATAGTTGAAGCGGTGTTAAGAGGATACGTGCAACAAGGGTAAAGATAATAATGGCTATTGCTAGTGCCCCTAAAGGTGTAATGAGGCTTACTGCATCGAATATAACACTCAAAATGGCCCCAAAAATGTTGTTAATAATTCCCATCTTATTCCTCCTAGTGTTTTTTGTCGCTATATTTAACCTTTTTTTCTGGCACAGGGTCATATCCTATTGGATGAAATGGATTACACTTTAATATCCTTATAATTCCAAGAACTGTTCCCTTTATAAAGCCATGAATTTGGATAGCTTCGTAAGTATATTGTGAACATGTTGGAGTAAATCTACAATGTCCTCCAAGCATAGGTGATATTCCTTTTTGATAAAACTTAATAAGTATTAGTGCTACCTTCTTAGGAAAATCCTTCATTCCAAAAATCCTCTCTGTAGCAATTTAATCTTTTCATCAAGATATACAAATAAGATTATATATAAAGGTTATGTTGTTTTAATAAATTTATTAAAGCATTAGAGATTTCTTCATAAGAAGTACCTTTCGCTGCACTTCTAGCAATCACTACCAAATCCCAACCTTCTTTTTCGATGGCTTCTTCATTAAGTCTGTAACTTTCTCTAATAAGCCTAGTTACTCTGCTTCGAACAACACTATTCCCCACTTTTTTACTAACTGAAATTCCTATTCTGTTGTGAGGTTTATTATTTCTATATTTATATACTACTAAATACTTATTTGCAAGGGATTTACCCTTCCTATAAACAATTCGAAACTCGTAATTTTTCTTCAGTGATTCTGCATACTTCATAAAAGTACTCCTAAATTTTATAGCAAAACAAGGCCACGTGAGCGGCCTTGTTCTATGCTGTTAATTTTTTTCTACCTTTTGCTCTTCTTCTAGCGAGTACAGCTCTACCGTTTTTAGTTCTCATTCTTTTACGAAAACCATGTTCTTTACTTCTTTGACGTTTCTTTGGTTGATAAGTCATTTTCATTGTGAGTACCTCCTTTATCGGATAAGTTACCACACAATATGCACACAAATCGATAAATAAATGTACTTTATTTATCTCACACCAATAAATAAAAAAATTTATAATACACTTATAAAGTGTAAATAAGCACTGTTCATAGTATAGAAGATTTATAATTTCTAGTCAAGACTATACTAAAGATTTCAATTTATAATATCTACCAATTTTCAATCTCTTCCTTATATATGTATGTTAATATACTATATCTTTTATCAATTTATGCTTACCTTTTATGTAACTTCTTTTACTCGATCTCTTATTTTCTTCTTACTTCTCTTCTCCCTTTCTACATTAAACGATAAGCTATATATACTACGCCTTTTATATTTTTTATTAATCGCTTTAATCTTATTAATCTCTCACTATATGATTTAGTTCTTTCTACTTACTTTTACTTTCACTTCTTATTTTTAATTCTAATATATTTATTATACAAAATATCCACAGATTTTTTTTACAAACTGTCTGTGGATATTTTTCTACAAAGGTTGCTTTTCCACAGGTTATTTGATATTATTAAATCACATGTAGATAAGATGTTAATTGATGTAAGTTATTCACATTCTGTTGATAAATCTGTGTATAACTTATATTTTTTCCTTTTTTTTTGCTTTTTTTCACATTTTTTGTGGCTATCTTATCTGAATAACTTTATCCACACATTGTTTACTCTAGACTATGTATCTTTAAATTTTTATTTTTTTTACTATATATGTTGATTATTTTATGCACATGTTGACAACACTTTAATAACTTGTGCATAAATCATTCACTTAGGAGGATTAAATATGTCACCACTGTATTCAAAACAATGGGAAGCAATCCTTAGCATTATAGAACTTGAAACCTCAAGCGTAAGCTTCAATACATGGTTCAAAGAAACTGAACTACTTGAAATTGAAGAGTCTACGCTTGTTATTAGCGTCAAAAATGAATTTACTAAAGAAATCCTAAATACACGCTACTTAGAACTTATTCGTAATAGCGCCCTTCAAGTTCTAAATAAAGAGTATGCTATAAAATTTGTACTTCCAAATGAGCAATCAAATCTAGACCAAAGAACTATTAAGAAGAACGAACAGTTACAAGATCCATTAAATTATCCTAGTAACTTAAATCCTCGTTATGTTTTTGATAGCTTTGTCGTTGGTAATAGTAACCGCATGGCTCATGCTGCTGCATTAGCTGTTGCAGAGGCACCTGCTAGGGCCTATAACCCCCTCTTTTTATATGGTGGTGTAGGACTTGGTAAAACCCACCTTATGCACTCTATTGCACATTATATTTTAGATCAAAATCCAAATGCGAAAGTCATTTATGCTTCTTCTGAGAAATTTACTAATGAGCTTATTAACTCTATTCGCGATGATAAAAATGAAAGCTTTCGCAATAAATATAGAAATATTGATGTTCTCCTTATTGATGATATTCAGTTCATTACAGGTAAAGAGCGTACTCAGGAAGAATTCTTCCATACCTTTAATGCACTTTATGAAGCTAATAAACAAATTATTATCTGTAGTGATAGACCACCTAAAGAAATTGAAACGCTAGAAGAACGTTTACGCTCAAGATTTGAATGGGGTCTTATTGCAGATATTCAAAGTCCAGATTTGGAAACTCGTATTGCAATCTTACGTAAAAAGGCTGAGATTGAAAATCTTTCTGTTCCAGAAGATGTTCTTTTATTTATTGCTAAAACCGTTATTTCAAATATCCGTGAACTTGAAGGTGCTCTTAACAGAATTTTAGCCTTCTCCTCACTTACTAATAAGCCAATTACAGTAGAACTTGCTAATGAGGCGCTTAAAGATCTTATCTCTAAGGACAAGCCTAAAGTGATCACAGCTGAATACATTCTTGAGATCGTAGCAAATTACTTCCATCTTAAGCCTGAAGAGCTTAAATCATCTAAACGTACACGTAATATTGCTTATCCAAGGCAAATTGCTATGTATTTATGCCGCAAATTAACAGATCTTTCTCTTCCTAAGATTGGCGAAAAATTTGGAGGCCGCGACCATACTACTATTATTCATGGTTTCGATAAAATTTCTCGTGAACTTCAAACAGATATTGAACTGACGCAAATGATCAATGAACTTGAATCTAAAATTACCTCAAAATAAGCTTGTGAGTATCTCTGTGTACTTAAAGTGAATGAACTGTGGATTATTTTTTGAGATTTTTTTTAATGTGAATGATGTGGATAAGCTTAAACAAAAACTTTAAGTCATCCACATGTGTATAAACATGAGTTTTTTTAGTAATAAGAAGTGCTAGAAGGGGTTATCCACATAACTAACACCCCCTACTACTATTATTGCTAAAATATCTATTATTATTGTATTGTTTTTCAACGAAAGGAGATATCCACATGCATATATATTGTAGGCAAGATCTTTTACTAAACAGTATCAACACTGTACTTAAAGCATGCTCAACTAAAACAACAATGCCAATTTTAGAATGCATTTTATTAACAGCTAGAAATAATAAACTTACATTAGTAGGTAACAACTTAGAGTTAGGTATTGAAAGTACTATTGATGCAGATGTTATCAGTGAAGGATTTATTGCACTTGAAGCTAAAATATTTTCTGAAATTATCAGAAGAATGCCTGGTGAAATCATTGAAATCTCATCAGATGATAACTATATGACTAGTATCGTAAGTGAGAAATCAAAATTCCAAATTGCTGGTCAGTCAGGAAAAGACTTTCCTGCACTTCCAAATGTTGAAAGAATTAATGCCTGTACAATTAATCAAATGGCACTTAAAGAAATGATTCGTCAAACTATTTTCTCTGTAGCACAAGATGAAACAAGACCTATCCTTACTGGTGAAATGTTACAAATTAAAAATAATAGTTTAAATATGGTTGCAGTTGATGGCTATCGCATTTCTTATAGAAAGCTAGAGCTCTCAAATGAGAATGCAGATATTGAAGTTGTCATCCCTGGAAAGACACTTGGTGAAATCAATAAAATTTTATCGAGTGAAGAAAATGAGAAAGTAAATATTTATTTTGGTGACAAACATGTTTTATTTGATTTAGGTGAAAGTAAAGTTGTTTCAAGACTACTTGAAGGTGATTTCCTTAGATATGAACAAGTATTTTCACCAGATTATGAAACAAAGATTTTAGTAGATCGTAAAACTTTCTTAATGAGTATTGAACGTGCAGCCCTTATCTCGAGAGAAGGAAAGAAAAATCCAATTCGTGTAGAAATTGATGGAGATAAGATGATTATTACATCTAATGCAGAACTTGGTACTTCAAGAGAAGAGCTTGATGTTGTACTTGAAGGTAAAGAAATTGTTATAGCATTTAACCCTAAATATCTAATTGATGCACTTCGTGCCATTGATGATGATCATGTCTATATTCAATTTATTTCATCACTTACACCTTGCATTATTAATCCTCAAGAAGGTGACCACTATAAATATTTAATTTTACCAATACGTGTAAATTCATAATCTTTAACTTATAAGTAAGATAATCGCTCTACAATTCAGTATTGAATCATAGAGCGATTTATTAATTAGTTTTTTGTATACAAAGTACGTGAACAATAAAAAGGAGAACAACTATGAAAGAAATTAAAATTGATACAGAATTTATTAAACTAGAACAGCTTATGAAATTTGCTTCTATGGTTCAAACAGGAGGAGAAGCCAAAATGCTTATTGCGCAAGAACTTGTTTTAGTAAATGGTGAAATTTGCACAATGCGTGGTAAGAAGATTAGACCAGGTGATGAAGTGGAGTTTGATGGAGAAGTTTATAAAGTTAAATAATCATTAAGGAGAGCGCTATGTATATTAAAGAGCTATCTTTACAAGATTTTCGAAGCTATGAGACATTAAATATCGCTCTTGACCGCGGAATTAATATTTTCCGCGGAGATAATGCTCAGGGGAAAACTAATATTTTAGAATCTATTTATTTATGCGCAACAGCAAGGTCACATCGAACCCATAAGGAAAAAGAAATTATTAGATGGGGAGAAGAGAGTGCCCATGTTAAGCTTTCAATTCGTAAAAAATATATAGAGGACACCATAGATTTTCATCTTTCACAAAAATCTAAATCAGCCTTGGTTAATAAGATGCCTATTGGAAAGCTTGGAGAATTATTTGGTGTTTTAAACATAGTCATGTTTTCACCTGAAGATTTACAACTTATAAAAAATAGTCCTAAAGAAAGACGACGTTTCATAGATATTGAACTTTGTCAGATTGATAAGCTTTACTATTATGCTTTAAGACAATATCATAAAGTATTAAAACAAAGGAACCTAGCGCTTAAACAATTTTTTAAGCAAAAGGATTACTCAATGCTAGATGTATGGGATATGCAACTTGAGGAATATGCCAGAACTGTGATTGAAAAAAGAAGTGAGTTTGTTCAAGAACTTAATGAAATTGCCAGGGAAATTCATAGGGATATTTCAGGAAAAAAAGAGGAACTACAAATTGTTTATATGCCGAGTGTAGAACCTCAGGAATTTATAGAAAAATTAATAAAGTATAGAGAAAAAGATATTCTTTATCAAACAACGTCTATAGGGCCTCATCGTGATGATCTTAAATTTTTGATTAATGAGATGGATGTTAAAACTTATGGTTCTCAAGGCCAGCAACGAACAGTAGTATTATCAATGAAATTGGCAGAACTTAAAATTATGAAGAAATATATAGGGGAAGAGCCTGTATTATTACTAGATGATGTCCTATCAGAACTAGATGATAAGAGACAAACAGACTTATTTAAATACACAGAGAGTATTCAAACATTAATTACTTGCACAGGAATTGAACAAAGTGTATGGAATACACAAAAAATTGGAAAACTATATAATGTGAGTAAGGGAAATGTTATACCAAATGAAATTGTATAATATTCCGAAAAATTAGTGAATTTGCCTTTATTAGTATTTTGATGTATAATAAAGGTTGGATTAATGGGTTTATTAGAATGATTAAAGGAGTGAGATCTTAGTTATGGCAGCAACGTACAATGAAAATCAAATACAAATATTAGAGGGGCTGCAGGCGGTACGAAAAAGGCCTGGTATGTATATAGGTAGTACCTCCTCCAAAGGTCTTCACCATCTAGTATATGAAATCGTAGATAATGCCGTTGATGAAGCATTAGCTGGTTACTGCAGTATCATTGAAGTAGTTATACATCCAGATAATACCATATCTGTTTTAGATAACGGTCGTGGTATTCCAGTAGGTATTCATCCTCAAAAAGGAATATCTACTGTAGAAGTTGTTTTTACCATCTTACATGCAGGAGGTAAATTCGGCGGTGGAGGATATAAAGTATCTGGTGGTCTTCATGGAGTAGGGGCATCTGTTGTAAATGCTCTATCTGAATGGCTTACTGTAGAAGTTTATACTGACGGTAAGATTCATCAAGAGAAATTTTCTAGGGGTGAAGTAGTAGAGCCTCTAACTGTTATTGGAGAAACTGATAAGGTTGGAACCTATGTTCACTTCAAACCAGATGCAGAAATCTTCGAAGAGGTTGTTTTTGATTATAAAGTATTAGAACAACGTCTAAAAGAAACAGCTTTTTTAACAAAGGCATTAAAAATTAGATTAATTGATGAAAGAGAAGAACAAAAACAAGATAAGACTTTCCATTATGAAGGTGGTATTAAAGAGTTTGTACAACACTTAAACAAACACAAAACACCAATTTATGATGAAGTCTTCTACTGTGAAGGTGAAAAGGACGGAATAGCAGTAGAAGTAGCTTTTCAACACAATGACTCTTATGTTGAAAATCTCTTTAGTTTTGTTAATAACATTAATACACCTGAGGGAGGAACACACCTTTCTGGTTTTAGAACGGCAATTACAAAAAACCTTAATGATTATGCAAGAAAGATGGGGCTCCTAAAGGATTCAGATAAAAATTTAACAGGTGATGATATCCGTGAAGGTATGACAGCTGTTATTAGTATTAAAATTGGTGATCCTCAGTTTGAAGGACAAACTAAAACTAAATTAGGCTCTAGTGAAGCTGCAGGTGCTGTGCAATCTGTATTTGGCGATCAACTTACCTACTTCCTTGAACAAAATCCTAACGTTGGAAAAGTAATTGTTCAAAAAGGTGTAATGGCAGCTAGAGCTAGAGATGCAGCGCGTAAAGCAAGAGAACTAACAAGAAGAAAGAGTGCCTTAGAAGGTAATGCCCTTCCAGGTAAGCTTGCAGATTGCTCCGAAAAGGATGCATCTAAATGTGAAATTTATATCGTCGAAGGGGATTCAGCGGGAGGGTCTGCAAAGAGCGCACGTTCACCTAAGACACAAGCAATTTTACCATTAAGAGGAAAAATCTTAAACGTAGAAAAAGTTAGAATAGATAAAATGCTTGAGAATCAAGAAATCCGTAATATGATTACAGCTTTTGGAGCTGGAATTAGTGATGATTTTGATATAAGCAAATTAAGATATGGGAAAATCATTCTGATGACAGATGCCGATGTAGATGGTGCTCATATTAGAACCCTTCTACTTACATTCCTTTATAGATATTTTAGAGAGCTTATTGAGCAAGGTCACGTTTATATTGCGCAACCACCACTTTATCTAGTTGAAAAGAATAAGAAAAAATATTATGCGTTTGATGATAAAGAATTAGAAAAGTTACTTGGGGAAATCGGTAGAACCGGTATCAGCCGTATGCAGCGTTACAAAGGTCTAGGAGAAATGAATGCAGAGCAACTTTGGGAGACAACAATGGACCCTGAATCTAGAGTACTTGTAAAAGTAAATATTGATGATGCTGCTACAGCAGATGAAATCTTTACAAAACTTATGGGTGACGATGTTGAACCAAGACGTCAGTTCATTAATGAACATGCTCACAAAGTAACTTATTTAGATATTTAAAGGGCAAGGAGAATAATAAATGGATACAAATGATGTAACTTATGACAGAATTATTCATAGAGATATTCAAGATGAGATGCAAAACTGTTATATTGATTATGCCATGAGCGTAATCGTATCTCGTGCCCTTCCTGATGTACGAGATGGATTAAAACCCGTTCATCGTCGTATTTTATACTCTATGAGTGAGTTAGGGTTAGGTTCAGATAAGCAATACAGAAAATCTGCACGTATTGTTGGAGATACCATGGGTAAATACCACCCTCATGGTGACTCTTCTATTTATGGTGCAATGGTACGTATGGCACAAGACTTCTCTACAAGATACCCTCTTGTAGATGGACAAGGAAACTTTGGTTCTATCGATGGAGATGGTGCTGCAGCAATGCGTTATACCGAAGCACGTATGAGTAAGATGACGGCATTAATGCTTGCAGATATTGATAAAGATACAGTAGAATTTAGACCAAATTTTGATGAGTCTTCTAAAGAACCATGCGTACTACCTTCAAGATTCCCTAATTTATTAGTAAATGGCTCTTCAGGTATTGCTGTAGGTATGGCAACTAATATTCCACCACATAACTTAACAGAAGTAGTGAATGGTGTTATCAAGATGATTGATAACTATATGGGGGAAAATGAAGCAAATGAAGTTCGTGAAACTGAGATTGAAGAACTTATGGCTATTATTCAAGGACCAGACTTCCCAACGGGTGCAACAATCCATGGAGTTTATGGAATAGAACAAGCTTATCGAACTGGTAGAGGGAAGGTTAAAGTAAAAGCTAAAGCTGAAATCGAAGCTATGCAAGCTGGAAAGCATCGTATTGTAGTTTCAGAAATTCCATATATGGTAAATAAAGCTTCTCTTATTGAGAAAATGGCCGATTTAGTTAAAGAAAGAAAAATTGATGGTATTACAGATATTAGAGATGAGTCTGATAGAAATGGTATTTCTATTGTGATTGAGCTTAGAAGAGATGTTAATCCAACAGTTATATTAAATCAGCTTTATAAATATACGCAGTTACAAGATACTTTCAGTATTAACATGCTAGCTTTAGTTGAAGATAAGCCTAAAGTGCTTAACTTAAAGCAAATCCTTGAAGAATACCTTAAACATCAAAAAGAAGTAGTAACAAGAAGAACTCAATTTGAACTTAATAAAGCAGAGGCAAGAGCACATATTTTAGAAGGACTCCGTAAAGCCTTAGATGAAATTGATTTAGTGGTTTCTATTATTAGATCTTCAGCTAATGTTCAAGAAGCTAAAGAAAAGTTAATGGAGGCTATCGAACTTACTGAAATTCAGGCTCAAGCTATTGTTGATATGCGTCTTCGTGCGTTAACAGGCTTAGAAAGAGAAAAAATTGATGAAGAGTATGCACAATTAATGGAAAGAATTGAGTACTTAAGATCAATTTTAGCAAGTGAGTTTAAACTGTTAAGTGTTATTAGAGATGAAATGATAGAAGTTAAGCAAAAATATGGTGATGGTCGTAGAACAGATATCACAATAGATGAAGATGAGTATGACATTGAAGATCTAATTGATGAAGAAAACATTGTTGTTACCATTACTCAATTAGGCTATATCAAACGTATACCTCTTGATACCTATAAGAACCAAAATAGAGGTGGTAAGGGTATTATTGGTGTAAATACGATTGAGGATGACTTTATTAAACAACTTTTTGTAACCACAAACTTTAACTATATCATGTTCTTTACTAATAAAGGGAAAGCATACCGTATTAAGGGATATAGAATTCCAGAAGCAGGAAGAACTGCGAGAGGAACAGCTATTGTTAACTTACTTGAACTAGATAAAGATGAAAAGATTACAGCAGTATTCCCAATTAAGGAATTCGAAGAAAATATGTTCTTAACTATGGTAACTAAGAAAGGTCAAATTAAGAAAACACCACTTAAAGACTTCAGAAATATTAGAAGAGGTGGTTTAATTGCACTTTCATTATCAGAAGGTGATGAATTAGTAGATGTTCACCAAACATCATCATCAGATTCAATATTAGTAGCTACTCTAAATGGACAAGGTATCATGTTTGATGCTACAGATGTAAGACCAATGGGTAGAACAGCAAGAGGAGTACGTGCTATTAATTTATCAGAAGGTGATGAGGTAATTGGTGCTACGGTTCCAAAAGAAGGTGAACAAATTCTTACTACTACAGAAAACGGGCTAGGTAAGCGAACACAAACGGAAGCATTTAGAGCTCAAAGACGTGGTGGAAAAGGATTAAAAATTAATAAGATTACTGAAAGAACAGGAAATATTGTAGGTGTAGCATCTGTAAGTGAAGAAGATGAATTATTATTAATTACTTCTCAGGGTGTTATCATTCGTATTAAGGTATCACAAATTTCATCTATTGGACGTAATGCACAAGGTGTTAAATTAATTAATTTACCTGAAGATGTAAAAGTTGTATGTATGGAAAAAGTAAACGAAGAATTTATAGATGATACCGTTCAGAGCGGTTCAATTGAAACTCTTTCAGAAGAGGATATCAAGGAACAGGAATAAAATAAATGAAGGCTGCTAAAGTTTTTTTGGCTACTTCTATAATGTTAATGATACTAGGTGGAGCATATCTTTATTATGTACAGCATAATAAAGAGGCTCTGCCTAGTTTTATAAGTGAACATACATTCAATAAAAAGTACATTATCAAAAAGGCTGGTAAAGTAATAGATGATGCAGATACACTTGAAGAAGCAGTAAAAAAAGCAGAACAAGTTAAAAGAAGTATAGCCGTAAATACATCTAATGGTGATTGGGTGTATTCTGATCTATATCCATTTATGATTATTACAGAAAATGCTATACATGACTTTGAAAATTTTGATGAAGCTGTTAGATATGCAAAGAATAATGAATATAAAGAGATTTATTATAAGAATGATAAAGACATTTTATGGAGAGCTAATATTAGTCTTAAGGATAATATTGTTTTGGATATACCACTTATTAAACAATTACCTGAACTTCCAAGAGGGTGTGAAGTAACCTCTTTAGCTATGATTTTAAAGTATAGAGGTATTGATGTAGATAAGATGCAGTTAGCGAAGCAGGTGAAGAAAGATTTAACACCTTACAGTATAGATGAAAAGGGAAAAATACATTATGGCAATCCATATGAGGGGTTTGTTGGAGATATGTATGATAAAAATAAAAAAGGATATGGAGTTTATCATGCTCCTATTGTAGAACTTGCGCAAGAATACTGTGGAAATTCAGCGATTGATCTCACTGGTTTAGAGTTTGAAGAGATTTTATATATGGTTCAGCAAGGCAATCCTGTCTGGATTATTACTAATGGTTCATATAATGCACTTGAGGATTCAGCATTCGATATATGGCACACCCCTACAGGAATAGTAAAGATAACAACCAGATTACACTCAGTTGTGATTACTGGATTTAGTAAAGAGCATATATATATTAATGATCCATTAAGAGATAGTACAAACATAAAAGTGGATAAAGAAAAATTTAAAAAAGCCTGGGAGCAAATGGGAAATCAAGCAATGACAATTCTAAATTGATGTGTAATAAATTGAGAAAATATGAATTGTAAAGTATAATTTGAAATGTTATTATAATACATAGGATGTTACACTTTAACCTTAATAAATACTAGGCTTATTTATTATCCAAGCTACTAGAAAAGGAAATTAACTTCGAAATAGTAGCTATAAAAATGTGCAAATAATAAAATACTAATAAATAAGCTAGGATATTTATAAATTAAAATGTAAATCATCAAAAGATATTCCAACAATTAATGCCCTTATGCCTTGAAACATAAGGGTCTTTTTATATTTTAAAATCAAATAAGAAAAAGGCTTGACATAAGCAATATGTTTTGCTATCATATATCTTGTCCTAGAGAGGACATAATATAAATAGTTTTAATTCGGAGAAGTACTCAAGTTGGCCGAAGAGGTGCCCCTGCTAAGGGTATAGGTCGGGTTAACCGGCGCGAGGGTTCGAATCCCTCCTTCTCCGCTCTATTTTTCTTGTGAAAGAAAAATAGAAAAGATACTTGACATAAGTAAAAAAGTTGAGTATACTGTAAAAGAAATGAACTTTGAAAACAAAATAGTAACCATAAAACCAGTCGATTCATAAAGAATTAAC
>JAHLFQ010000198.1 GCA_018883705.1 Candidatus Cellulosilyticum pullistercoris | reverse complement strand
TGATCACGAACACGTACTACCGGTTTTGATAGAGCAAACTTATTAATCATAATGATTTGACCTTCTTCACCATTACTTAATCGTACGTTTCTATTAATATAGGCTTCTACCATTCTTTCTAAAAAGACTAGCAGATAATGTGGTTCATATTTCTGAAAGCCTTCCTTTTCAAATATTTCTATGACATCAAAAGGACAAAGTCCTTCTCTATAAACACGGTTAGCCGTCATAGCATCGTAGATATCGGCAATCGTAACAATTTTAGTAAATTCAAGCCCCCCAAAAAAGTGATTCTATACTACTAACTCTTTTTATTTATTCTTTAGTCATACCCTTATTATAAATCTCTAAGAAATCATAGGTATGTTTATGATCATGATAGCCTATAATGGTCTCTAGATTGACATCATGCACACTTTTAAAAATATTAATATCAATATAAGGGTTTATTTGTCTAAACTTCTTAATAAGCTGCTTCATCTCATTTCGCTTAGAGCCCCCTCCTTGTCCACTTACACTACAATGTTCAGTAAGCCTACAAGCACATTGAATGAACTGTAATTCATTATATCTTCCCCATGCAATAATATCCTCTTCTTTAACAAGATATAAAGGTCTAATAAGCTCCATGCCTTCATAATTGGTACTATGAAGTTTTGGCATCATTGTTTTAATTTGACCACTATAAAGCATACTCATTAAAATCGTTTCAATCGCATCATCAAAATGATGTCCTAAGGCAATCTTATTACACCCCAAGCTTTGAGCTTCTTTATATAAGTAGCCTCTTCTCATTCTTGCACATAGATAACAAGGTGTTTCTTCAACATCCGCAACGATATCAAAAATAGGTGACTCAAACATCGTGATAGGAATATTAAGTTCTTCTGCTGTTTCTAGAATAACTTGTTTATTATAAGGATTGTAACCTGGATCCATGACTAAAAAAACAAGTTCAAATTTAACAAGCCAATGACGCTGTAATTCTTGCATACATTTAGCTAAAAGCATAGAATCTTTTCCACCAGAGATACAAACGGCTATTTTATCTCCTTCTTGAATAAGATCATAGTCATTGACTCCTTTTACAAACTTTTTCCATATCTGTTTTTTATATTTTTTAATAATACTTTTTTCTACTTCTTTATACTTTATGATTTCTTTTTGTTTTTCCATTTTCTTATCCTCATTTACTTAATTCCTGATAACATGTATCAAATACTTCTAAGAAAGTTTTTATTTCTTCACTGGTTGTAAGATGACTTAAGCTAATACGTAAAGTAGATAAGGCCCTCTTGCGATCCCTTGTAAGTGCCATGACAGGTCTTGATGGCGTATTAGGTGTGGTACAAGCTGACTTAGTTGAAATATAAATGCCTTTTTCTGCTAACTTAACTTGGAAATCAGATGCTTTAATTCCTTTTAAGCTAATATTTAATATATAGGGTACAGCTTTATCTGAGCTATTAATTAGCACATTAGGATAATGTGCTAACTTCTCTCTTATTAACTGATTAAAGGCTTGCACCTTTTCATAATGTGAACTTTCTCCTGCAAAAGCAAGCTCTAGAGCTTTTTTCATAGAAAGAATCAGTGCTAAACTTGGTGTCCCACTTCTAAAAGGCGTTGTACTTACGCCTCCATGAATACTAGGTGTTAAAAAAATCTTTTCCTTCTTTATCAATGCACCTATCCCATGAAGCCCATATATTTTATGTGCTGTAAAAGTCATTAGGTCAATGTAGGTTGTATCAATAGGTAACTTTCCAACAGCTTGTGTCGCATCCACATGAAAGAGGCAATTCGGATAAGTTTTTATTAACTCTCCTATTTGATTAATATTTTGCCTTACCCCTAACTCACTATCTACATAAGCAATAGATACTAAAATAGTATCTGTTCGTAATAATTCTTTTAAATGCTCTATATCAACTTGTCCATTAGGCAATATATCTACAAAATCAACTTCATAACCCTTTTCTTGTAAATAACTCATAGGACCTGTTACAGATGAGTGCTCTAAATAGGTAGTAATAAGATGTTTCCCCTTTCTACCATAATGCTCGGCAACCCCTTTAATGGCTAGATTATTAGACTCCGTAGCACCTGATGTATAAATAATTTCTTGAGGTTTTACTTTAAACATCGCTGCTATTTCATCTGTCGTTTTTTCTAAGCATGCCTTTGCTTCTTTACCTAGTATATGATTTGCATTAGGATTTGCAAAATAAGTATGACTTGCCTTTGTAAATACTTCTAGCACTTCATCACATACAGGGCTATCAGCTGCATAATCTAAATATATCATCACTCAAATCCTTCCTTAATCTTAACCGTTTCTACAATATATTTATGATAGATGGTAACGCAAATAATGTCAATCCTTAGGTATACCTATCCATATGAATGGGTTTCTGGTATTTAAAAAGAGCAAAGCTTTACCTTTCTGATATGCTCCCCTTATGGTAGACAGTTTAAATAATAAAACTGTCTACTATAAGGAGGAGTATTTTTTATGTCAGGAAATAGAAATGTAACACCTGAAAATAAGTTAAATGCAGTTCAAGAATATTTAAGTGGACAAGGTTCATTAGAAACTATAGCAGCAAAATATGGCGTGGCTACATCATCATTTCGTAAATGGATTGCTAAATATAAAGCTTTTGGTGATGAAGCCTTTTGGCGTACAAATAATAATAACTATACTCAAGCGTTTAAAAGGCGTGTTGTTGACGCTTACTTAAATGGCGAGGGTAGCTTGAGAGAGCTTTCTGTTAAGTTTAAAATTCCTTCTTGGAATACTGTAAAACAGTGGATTTTAAAGTACAATAAGAGTCATGATGAACTTAAATCTTATCATTCTGGAGGAAATTTAATCATGACTACTGGACGTAAAACAACTTATGATGAGCGTATAGAAATCGTTAAACATTGTATAGAATGTCAAAATAACTATGCTGAAACAGCTAAAAAATATAATGTATCTTATCAGCAGGTCTATTCTTGGTGTAAAAAATATGAAACTAATGGTGCTGAAGCACTTCAAGATAGACGTGGACGTAAAAAATCTGAGGAAGAAATGTCTGAAGTAGAAAAATTACGTGCTGAAAATAAGCTATTACAAGCTCGAATTAGAAGATCAGAGTTAGAAAATGCTTTTCTAAAAAAGCTAGAGGAAATCGAAAGGAGGGGGTACTAAGCCTAGTAAAAAATGAAACGATCTATCTTACCATTCAACATTTTAATAAAAGAAATGAAGCTTCAATTAGTGAACTGTGTGAAATTGCAGGTATTCCAAGAAGTTCTTATTATAAATGGCTCAAGCGTAAAGAAAGTAAAAATGAAATATTTAATAAAGAATTATTACCTATTATTCAAGCAGCTTATGAAGAAAGGAACGGTATTTTAGGCTATCGTCAAATGACAATCAAACTCAATCGTGAGCATAGCTTTCATGTTAATAAAAAACGTATTTATCGTTTAATGAATGTCCTAAACCTTAAATCGGTATGTAGAAGAAAAAGAAAAACATATATTAAATCAACACCTCAAGTTACAGCTGAGAACATACTAAAAAGAGATTTTTCATCAGAGACGTTTGGAGAAAAATGGCTTACTGATGTCACAGAAATGAAGTATGGCATAGGAAATAAAGCCTATTTAAGCGCTATACTAGATCTTTCTGATAAAAGTATCGTAGCATTTGTACTTGGGCGTTCAAATAACAATCAACTTGTCTTTGAAACATTTGATAAAGCACACAGAGCCTATCCGGATGCAAAACCATTATTCCATAGTGATAGAGGGTTTCAATACACATCTAAGGCATTTAAAGCAAAGTTAGATCAAGCTGGCATGAAACAAAGTATGTCTAGAGTAGCTAGATGTATCGATAATGGCCCAATGGAAGCATTTTGG
>JAHLFQ010000197.1 GCA_018883705.1 Candidatus Cellulosilyticum pullistercoris | reverse complement strand
TTAACCGTACGACAAGATACGCCACCCCCTACATTAATCATGGCGATAAAGTCAAGTTCAGGGTGCAAAAGAGCAAGTTCATTACCAAGTTCACTTTGAAAACGATTAGCAAAAACAATACCTGCTTGATAGCCAGCAATTTCTTTTACAATCAGTTCTTCATTACGAGATTCAATATACTGATCAATTTCATTTTGTTTAAGATCAAGAAGTAATAGCTGCACTTCATCAAAGCAAAAGTCGCCTTTATCTTTTTCAAGACGATCTAACCAATAATCTAAAAAGCGTTCTTTTCCTAAAATATAAAATAAATCATTAAGTTGCTTGGCTTCTAAATCATCTAGTACTTTCCAATCCCAAGTATCATAACGTCTTACTTTTTCTACGAAGCTCTTAACAATTGGCGTTAAAAGGTTTTCTTTATGGGGAACATCTAGAGTAAGTAATCTTTCATAGAAGAGAGAAGTTCCGCTACATTTTTGACCTGTTTCGTCTTCCACAGTCACATGGCACCAGTCATATTGATTAAGGTCAATGGCACTAATATGGTGGTCAATGAGAGAAATATGCTTCGAAGGTGTAGGAAGAAGGGTATTAATATAACTGGCCACTTCGTCTTTCATTGAAATATCTGTTATAAAGCAAGACTGAAATACCTCATTCTGTTTTTCATCAAAATAAAGCTGAATTTTATCATCAATATCTTCATAGCGGCAAGTTTCAAAGTCTACAGAATCACTGCCATAAGCAAGCTTTGCTAGTAAAACACAGCTAAGCCCATCTAAGTCGTTATGTGTAAATAGTTTAATCATATATATTCTCCTTAATCATTTTGAGCAAATACTTTCTATATATTATAGTATCATAACATAGTAAAATATAAAAATAGGTTACTTTCTTATTATAAATCGTGTAAATTTTTTTGAATAGGTATATAATAGAAGGGATAATAAACTAAATTGGGCTTAGGGAGGAACATATTAATATGACAATTGATCGAAATGCCCCATGTTGGTGTGGAAGTGGAAAAAAATATAAAAAGTGTCATCTTTCACTAGATGAAAAAATAAAAACTTATGAACTCAAAGGTTATGAAGTACCACCAAGAGAGATTATTAAGAATGAAGCAGATATAGCTGGTATGAAAAAAGCAGCAGTTGTAAATAATGGTGCACTTGACCTAGTAGGTGAAAAAATTTGTGCAGGGATGAGCACAGAAGAGATTAATCAACTTGTGCATAACTATACAATAGAGCATGGAGGGATTCCAGCACCTTTAAACTATGAGGGGTATCCAAAGAGTGTCTGTGTTTCTATTAATAATGTCGTTTGCCACGGTATTCCATCAGAGGATACTATTCTTAAAGAAGGTGATATTGTTAACGTAGATGTCACTACTATTGTAGATGGTTATTTTGCAGATGCTTCTAGAATGTATATGATTGGTAAAGTAAGTGAAGAGGCAGAAAGGCTTGTACGTGTAGCAAAAGAGTGCATGGAAAAAGGTATTCAGGCCATTAAACCATGGGGCTTCTTAGGTGACATTGGTGCAGCAGTTCAGGAACATGCAGAGAAAAATGGCTATTCTATTGTGATTGATTTAGGTGGACATGGGATTGGTAAAATATTTCATGAAGAGCCTTTTGTACCCCATGTAGGTGTACGTGGAGAAGGCATGTTGCTAGTTCCTGGTATGACACTTACAGTAGAACCTATGGTTAATGCAGGTGGCTATGAAGTTTATATCGATGAAGAGGATGATTGGACTGTTTATACAGAAGATGGTTCTTTATCTGCACAATGGGAACATACGTTACTTATTACAGAAACAGGTGTTGAAATTATAGCACATTAAAGATTTTAATTAGAGAAAAAGATAAGTAAAACTAAATCATTATACCCACCCAATTTATGTTGAGTGGGATTTTTTGTGATGAAGACGGATTAAAGAAATTAAGCTTGTTATTGGAGGAATACAGACAACATGAAAGTGACAGAAGGAAAACAAAATAGGCAGCAAAAGGAGGCAATGCATGAAATCGAAAGTGAGTATGTATTAAAGAAGGCGATTAGTAAAGAAGGCTTTATTTGTTTAATCTTAATAGGAGGTACTATTTTAGGACTAGGTCAAAGAATGGGTGTATCCAATATGTTTAATACACTGCTTAATACAGCATTTGATCTATTAATGAATACGGTATTTTATATTATGGCTATTGCAGTAGTGGCGGGTGCTTTTTCAGGCATCCTCACAGAGTTTGGTGGTGTTGCTATTATTAATAAAGGACTTTCTAGATTGATGAAGCCTTTATACGATTTACCAGGTGCTAGTGTACTTGGTATACTTACCACTTATTTTTCAGATAATCCTGCTATTTTAACGTTATGTGAAGATAAACGATTTAGACAGTATTTCAAAAAATATCAATTGCCTGCACTAACTAATTTAGGGACAGCTTTTGGCATGGGCTTAATTATTACAGTTTATATGATGGGGCTACAGGGAATAGGAAACCAATTAGGCATAGCTGTTTTAATTGGGAATATAGCAGCCGTAATTGGTAGTATTGTAAGTACTAAGATAATGATGCGTTATACCAAAGCTATGTTTGGGACAGAAGCATGGTGTGAAACATCAAGTAGTACAGAGGTAGATTTAATTAATTATCGTCAAGCTAGAGCAGGAGGTTTCGGTGAACGCTTTATGAATGCCATTTTAGAAGGTGGTCATTCTGGTGTTCAGATGGGATTCGCTATTGTACCAGGTGTAATCATTATTTGTTCAGTCGTGATGCTTCTAACTAATGGGCCATCTACTACAGGTACTTATACTGGGGCTGCATATGAAGGGATTGCCTTACTACCAGCTATAGGGGAAAAGCTAAATTTTATTTTACAGCCACTATTTGGATTTTCCTCATCAGAAGCGATAGCAGTGCCTATTACGGCATTAGGTGCAGCAGGTGCTGCCATTGGATTGATTCCTAATATGATTCAAGAGGGCCTTGTACAAGCTAATGACATTGCTGTTTTCACTGCTATGTGTATGTGTTGGAGTGGTTATTTAAGTACGCATACGGCTATGATGGATGGACTCAAATGTCGTAAGTTAACAGGAAAGGCAATTTTATCTCATACGATAGGCGGTTTATGTGCGGGAATTGCAGCAAACTGGCTATTTAAATGTGTACTTTTCTTCATTCTATAGACAAGGGTATAGGGAGCATTGCCTTTGCATACAATACTTCTAATAATATGAATGAGGTGTAAGGATGCAATGTTTTAAAATTACCAGAGAAAAGAAACTTAGCGCTTCAGAATTTAAAGGGGTAATAGAAGAGAATGAGCAAGTTTTACTGATCATGTCTAAAGATGAGATTAAGTACTATAATACCTATTTTAATTGGCCATCAAGGACAATTCATACTTGCTTAAGTAATAAACCCATTCCACAGGTTGAAGTTTATGAAAAATTTGATTTTGGTGTCTTACAGAAGATAACTTTTAATTCGAATCAATATATAACACAACCCTTTAGCTTTTATATTGCATCAAATTATTTAGTGCTTATTTATTATAGTGAAGATCAATGGGTTCAAACCTTTTGTCAAGCATTAATTAAAGAGCAGGAAGCAAAGTACGATATGAGCTATGTTTTTTTTCGTTTGTTAGATGAAGTCATTCAAATGGATTACTATTATTTAGATAATATTTCAAAAGTAATAGGCGAGCTTGAAGAAAATGTGCTGAATGAGGAAGATATTGAGTTTTCTAAAGAAATGATTACGATACGGAAAAATCTGGCTATCTTTAAACGACACTATGATCCGCTAGTTGATATTATGGAAGACTTTGTAGGAAATGAGAATAGTATATGTAGTAGCCAAAGCATACGTTACTTTAAAATGTTAAAGAGCAGAGTTAATCGGCTTAGAATGCAAGTAGATAGCTTAGGTGAATATGCAACTCATGTGAGAGAAGCTTATGATGCACAAGTGGATATCAAACAAAATCGTATTATGAAATATTTTACGTTCATAACCAGTGTCTTCTTACCATTAACCTTAATTGCTGGATGGTATGGTATGAACTTTACAACTATGCCAGAATTAACATGGAAGTACGGCTATATTTATGTCATTGCCATTAGTTTACTCAGTAGTTTTTTATGCCTCTATTGTTTTAAAAAGAAACGTTGGATGTAAAATAACTATTTACTTTTAAAAATAAATCCGTATACTAATAAAAGATATAAAGTAGATAGGGGCGGATAAGAGATGAATATTATTGATGGGATTCATACGAGAAAAAGTATTAGAAAGTATAAAAATGAGCCAGTTCAAAAAGAAGATATTATAAAGTGCTTAAAAGCAGCAGTTGAAGCACCTTCTCCTAAGCATCAGCAAAATTGGTACTTTGTTGTTGTTGAAAAGAAAGAACTTATTCAGCAAATGGCAGAGATTGTAGAAGAAAGCCATAAACGCCTTGGTGAATATGCAGAAGATGAGAGGGAAAAACATAAGTTTATGCGTTTTATGAGTTATTATACTCTATTTAAAGATGCACCAGTCGTAGTACTGGTTTATGCAAAGCCTTATGTCATGATAGAAGAAAAACTTCTAAGAGCAGGAGGTGTTAAGGAAGAGGTTATTGAGACACTTAAAGCACCACAATCTGCTGCTCAAGCTATTGGAGCGGCTGTTGAGAACTTCTTACTTGCAGCTACTGAATTAGGATATGGAACGTGCTATATGACAGGTCCTACTCATGCTAAAAGTGAAATAGAGGCCCTTATTGATGTTGTTAAGCCAGAATATGAACTCATGTCCTTAATTGCAATGGGTGTACCTGCAGATGAAACAACTGATAAACCAAAGCGTGTACCACTAGAAGAAGTGGTTACTTTTATAGAATAAGTCGTTAAATCGATAAAAATCAATAATAGAGAAAGGGCATAATTTAAAATTATGCCCTTTCTTTAAGATATACTGCTTTATGAAATAGGAGTCTTACTTTTTAAACTTATAAAAATAAGGCTTAGTTGTAGCATCAATAGCTTTAAAGGTGTAGCCTTCGGATTTATAGTAGTTAATAATATCACCTAAGGCTTCGCATGTATTTTTGTTATTAGAATTGCAGTGAGCTAAGATAATACGACGGGTACTTTTGTCAGAGCATTTTTTAGCATTTGCTAGAAATTCACATGGAGAGAGATGGCCTTTAATACCATCTTGTAAATCAACGTTCCAGTCGAAAATTAAATAACCTTTTTCAGTAAGGAGTTTATAAAAGTTTTTGTTAAGGCGCCCAGCGCTACCACCTGGAAAACGGATGATAGGAATATCTAGTTGTGTACCTAATACTTCATTAATAGTATTCTCGGTTTTTTCCATTTCCATTATAAAACTCTCAGGATTTTTATAGATGATTTTAAAGTTATGGCTATAAGTATGAAGTCCAATTCCATGACCTTCTTCATAAATGCGGCGTAAAATAGCTTCACGGCCTTTGATTTCTTTACCTACTATAAAAAATGTTGCTTTGACATCGTGAGATTTTAAAACATCTAAAACCGCATCGGTTATCTTAGGGGTAGGACCATCATCAAAGGTGAGATAAACAATTTTTTCATCACTTTCTATTGGAGTCATTTCAGTAGCCGATAGAGTCATGCAAAAAACAAGACATAATAGACTTATGAGTAGGGTAATTTTTTGTAAATGATTTAAATTTTTCATAATCAACCTCTTTATCAATCAGTTCATTTTATAGGATTAGTATGTACAGTTTTCTAAATAAATATTGAAAAATTATAAGCTATATCATTTAGATTTTGTTGTAATATGAGCGCTTAATGGTTATAATAAAGTGAAATAAATAAAGGGGGATGATACAATGGCATTAAAATATTGTGCGTGCTGTGGCAAAGCATTAATAAAAATTACAACTAAATCAGCTTTGTATAAAGCAGTATGTTCTGATTGTGAAATGACTTATAAATTAGTAGAAGTTTCAGGGAAAGAAGTGATTAGACTTTCCACAAGTTCACCTTCGCAGATGACAGAAGCTGCAATGAATAAAAATTAAAGGTAGCAAAAGTTATTCTCAATCTCTAGCATTATTGTTAGAATTGAGGATTTTTAATTTCATACATTTTTATATTTACGATCGAGATAAGACTAGAGAAGGAGACAGCAATGAAATATGACTGCATACCAGAGGTAACAAGTAATCTTAGAAAAAATTATGTAAAGGTACCAGAGGCTATTAATTTGTGTAGTGGTATACGCTTTTTTGGTAAGCATATAAGATCTTTTATTTTTACAACGGATGTAGCCATTATTAAAAATACAAATGCGGATGCCGTTATGGCAGTTTATCCTTTTACACCCCAATCATCTATTACACAGGCTATTTTATCGGTATCAGATATTCCTGTTGTTTGCGGAGTAGGAGGAGGACTTACACATGGTATACGATCGGCAAATATTGCCTTACATGCTGAATTTCAAGGTGCCATAGGTGTTGTACTTAATTCGCCAGCACCTCATGAAACAATTACTTATGTAAAAGAACATATTGATATTCCTGTGATTGCTACGGTTGTCAGTATTAACACAGATATCAAGGGAAAGGTTGAAGCGGGTGCAGATATTGTGAATGTAAGTGGTGGTAAGGCAACAGCTCAGATTGTAAAAGAGATTAGAAAGCTCTATCCTGAGTTACCTATTATTGCTACAGGAGGGCCAAATAATGAAACGATTAAAGAAACGATTTTAGCAGGAGCTAACTGTATTACTTATACGCCACCAAGTAATGCGGAACTCTTTAAGGCGAAAATGAATGAATATCGTGTTTTAGAATTAGAGGATTAGAAGTAAAGCATATTAAGAGATAAAATAAAAGAAGCCATAGGCATCACGTGCCTATGGCTTTAAAATATAGAAATCAAATTATCTATATTTTTGAAGAACAGCAGCAAGGGTATCTCCCATTTGTAATTGACCATAAGCATTACTTGGATGAATGCTATTTGTAACATCTACAACTCTAGAAGAGATACCATCTATTATTTCATCTTTTTCAATATAATCGTATCCAGTATTTGCATCTAAAGTAAGTGTCATTGGTG
>JAHLFQ010000196.1 GCA_018883705.1 Candidatus Cellulosilyticum pullistercoris | reverse complement strand
ATTATCAACAATGCAGGTATTAGCTATGTGGGTTTATTCACAGATACCACACCTGAATTGTGGAATAAAATCATGACAATTAACTTAAATTCTGCATATAATTGTTCATACTTAGGTGTCCCATCTATGATTAGCCGCCATAAGGGAACTATTATTAATATTACTTCTATCTGGGGAAATGTAGGTGCTTCTTGTGAAGTTGCTTACTCAACAAGTAAAGCTGCTATTAATGGTTTTACCAAAGCATTAGCTAAAGAACTTGGCCCCTCTAATATACGCGTCAATGCCATTGCCTGCGGCTGGATTGATACTGATATGACCAGTTGTTATACCGAAGAAGAAAAAGAGGCCTTTGTAGAAGAAATTCCACTTTGCAGGACAGGAAAACCAGAAGATGTAGCTATGACCTGCCTATTTCTAGCATCAGAAGAAGCTAGTTATATGACTGGACAAGTAATCACATTAGATGGTGGCCTACTCTAAATAAAGTCCATCTAAAAATAATGGATAGAAAACACGAATAAAGCCTGAAAGAATATCTATTCTTTCAGGCTTTATTTACTATTTTACAGATTCTTTACCTATTATGATCTCAATATCATATTCTAATGAGCTGTCTTGCTTAATATCTGCACCCTCTACATATTGTAAGAACTGCTTCGCCTTGCTCATATCTTTTGCATAAATTGTGCTATCTTCTAAATCTTTTTCATTATAGTTATCAATTTTTCCAACTTTGTAACCTAGATTTTCAAGATTATTTTTAAATGCTCCTGCTAATCCTCTTTGTCCTGTTGCATTATATATGGCTATGGTCACACTTTTATCCGTTACAATTTCCTCTTCCTCATTTACTCCTGCTTCTTCTTGTACTTCCTCACCAGCTACAGTTGTATCATAAAAGACATCTTTAATAAGCTCATCTAATTCTTCTTCATTAATGTAGTAATAAGATGGTCCTTCACTATCATCACCATACCCTGGTACAATGTGAAACTCTAGCCCAGATAAACTGAATTCATCCAGAATTCCAAGATATCCTAATACTTCAGTTAGTTTAATATCTGTCTTCACATAAGGGAACAGCCTTGTAATAATATTAGGCAAATTACTCCTCATTTCTGCACTCATTACTTTTTCCGCCACAGCTTTTAAGAAAGTTTGCTGCACCTCAACACGTGCCTCATCACCTAGTGCATAACGTCTAAATCTTACCAATCCCTCTGCATCTTCAGCATCTAGGTGCTGTTGTCCTTCTTTTAAATTGATATATAATCCTTGGCTATTATCTACATAGTACATATCTTGTGGTACATACATATCCACACCACCAATGGCATCTACTATTTCTTTAAAAGCATCCAGATTAACAACAACATAATTATCTATATGTACTCTAAGAATATTTTCTATTTCATCTATTGTAAAATCTCTAATATTTCCTACGTTCTGATTAATTCTACCATAAGCAGACATTTCATTTAATTTACTTATATTTTGTGTATACCCAGTAAGCTGATTATAGGCTCTCTTTTGCTTATCTGTCCAAATAACTTTTGTATCACGAGGTATAGATACAACTTTCACTTTATTAGTCATCGTATTGAAATTAACAACAAAAATAACATCTGTTCTTATTTCATCCTCATCTACACCCAATATGGCAACTGTTTTATTCAGATCACCAAGTTCCTTTTTCTCATCTTCAAATGCTTGTTCTTCTTCTGTTAATGCATTTTTTATTTGACTAGTACTTCCTGCGCCTAGTGTATTATCATATACGAGAACACCTGCTATTAGTATAAATATACAAAGTCCAAGTGTTACACCTGCTGATAGGAAAAAGGTTTTTAGAAGCTTTTTCTTTTGCTTGCCATTTAACCTTTTTTGTTCTTGTTCCATGTTATAATCCCCCTAAGTATACTAGTTATAATGGTTTATTAACTTTCATTATAATATAATGCTACTTGGATAAAAATACTAATTTATGTATCTGTAATATAATTGTAATTTTGGTCACAATTCTATGTAGTGATGTCAATTTCATGTTTAAAAAAAAGCCAATCCCTTTGGATTGGCTTTTCTGAGTTCCAAATGCGTTTGCACCCAACAATTAACGTTTTGAGAATTGTGGAGCACGTCTCGCAGCTTTGAGACCGTATTTTTTTCTTTCTTTCATTCTTGGATCTCTTGTTAAGAAACCTGCTTTTTTAAGAGCTGGACGGAAATCTGCGTCAGCTTGAAGTAAAGCACGGCTGATTCCGTGACGGATAGCACCTGCTTGACCTGTTGTTCCACCACCGTATACGTTTACAAGAACATCAAATTTGTTTAATGTATCTGTTAAAACTAATGGTTGACAAGCGATAACTTTTAATGTTTCTAAACCAAAATATTGATCCATATCTCTTTTGTTGATTGTGATTTTACCTGTTCCTGGTACAAGGTATACTCTAGCTACTGAGCTTTTACGTCTACCTGTTCCGTAATATCTTACTGCTGCCATTTAATTTTCCTCCTCCCGAGTAATTAGAATTTTAATTCAACTGGTTTTTGTGCTTCGTGGTTGTGCTCTGTACCAGCATATACACGAAGGTTAGTAAGCATTTTTCTTCCTAAGCTGTTTTTTGGAAGCATGCCTTTTACAGCGTTCATAAGAACTCTCTCAGGATGTTTTTCCATCATTTGACGAGCTGTAGTTTCTCTTAACCCACCAGCATATCCTGTGTGTCTTCTATATAATTTTTGATCTAATTTTTTACCTGTAAATACAACTTTCTCAGCGTTGATTACGATAACGTTGTCACCGCAGTCTACGTGTGGAGTGTAAGTTGGTTTGTTTTTACCTCTTAATACATTTGCTATTTGGCTTGCAAGTCTACCTACTGTTTGACCTTCAGCATCAATAACATACCATTGTTTTTCAACATTTTGTGCATTTGCCATGTATGTTGTTCTCATTTGATAGTACCTCCTTTGGATCTTATAAAAATGGTTAATTTCTATTCATAATATAAAATCCGGGGCCATTGGATTTTATAAGTGGTCTGATTAACACAAGCTATATTATATAATTTTGAGAAAACCCTGTCAAGTATTTTCCTGTGGATTATTTTCCTATTCGTAAATAATGTCTAACATTGTTAAACCCTGTGGAGGTACTGTGGGGCCTGCTTTCTGCCTATCTTTTCCATTAATAATTTTTTTGATATCACCTGTAGATAACTTTCCTTCATTCACCCTAAGTAAGGTGCCAATAATGATTCGAACCATGTTATATAAGAAACCATTTCCACAGATATCCACAGCTATTAAATCCTCATTTTTTTTAATTTCTATAGAGTAAATTTCTCTTACAGTATCTTTTACACTACTTCCTGCTGAGCAAAAGCATGCAAAATCATGTTTTCCCACCATCTGATTAGCTGCTTCTTGCATGAGTTCTATATCTAATTTATAAGGATACTGCAAGCTGTATTTATAAAGGAATGGGTCTCTTACCTGACTATTTAATATTTGATAGCGATATGTTTTTCTTTTTGCTCCAAACCTTGGCTGAAAATCCATACTTACTTCTTCTACTGTTTTTACTGAAATATCAAGTGGTAATTGACTATTAATGGCTTTGGCTAGTTTTTCTGCTGGCACCTTAGTGTCTGAATCAAACGTTACACATTGCCCTTTTGCATGTACCCCTTGGTCTGTCCTCCCTGCTCCAAGAGTTCTTACCTCGTGTTGTACAATCTTACTAATGGCTTCTTCTAAAGTTTCTTGTATGGTGACTCCATTAGGCTGCCTTGCAAAACCATTATAGTTTGTCCCATCATAAGCCACAATCATCTTAAATCGCTTCATCTCTTAAGTACTCCTCTTTTACCTAATTTT
>JAHLFQ010000195.1 GCA_018883705.1 Candidatus Cellulosilyticum pullistercoris | reverse complement strand
TGCACTTACAGAAGAATATGTATCTATGATTGAAGGTGGTATCATTGACCCAACTAAAGTAACAAGAAGTGCACTTCAAAATGCAACATCAGTAGCTTCTACATTCTTAACAACAGAATGTGTTGTAGCAGATGTTAAATCAGATGAACCAGCTATGCCAGCAGGTGGAATGGGCGGCATGGGTGGTATGGGAATGATGTAATTTTACATCAAACCTCATACACCAGATAGGCTAATAAGATAAAAAAGGACTTCCCTTAGAAAGAATCTAAGGGAAGTCCTTTTTTTGTAAAATTATAAAGCTAAAGTAAAATAAAATACAAAAAGTAGAAAATTTATTAAGTTTTAGTACAAAAAATTATAAAAAATTGATAATATTTATACACTTATGGATTGACTATCAATGCATACAAAGGTTATCATTAATGAGATGTGAACTATACTAAAAAGAAAGGAACTAAATAACTTATATGGATCAGAAAAACAGACATAAAATATACTTAAATTTAAAAGTAAAGATCTTATTAATCACCTCTATTATTCTGATAGGTTCAATAGCAGGTATTAGTAGAATATTTTACAAAAAGACATATGAACAAACTGAAAAGTTGTTAAGAAATCAGGCGTTAAATATAGCAAAATCCGCAGTAGTAGCTATTGAAGTTGACGAATTTGAAAGACTAACTAAAACATTAGATGAAAAAGATACATATTATAATATTCTATTAGGAAAGTTAAAACAGATTAATGAGGATATTGGCGTTGGGATGCTCTACACATTAATAGATATAGATGATACAGAGTATACATATGTAGCTGATGGAAGTGGAAGTGTAGAGATTGGCTACAAGCAACAAAAAAAGGATTTCTCAGAAGAAGCAGCTATGGCTTTTCAGCAGGGAAAGGCTTTTACTAGTGAGCCATACTATGTTGAGACGTTTGAAAAATATTATATTTCTGCTTTTGTGCCCATTTTAAATAGTAGCAATCAAGTCGTAGGTGTAATCGAATATGATTATGAAGGATCTGAGCTATCAGCACAGTTAAGAGAGATTACTCTACTCATTATAATAGCCGGAGTCATACTTATTATAGTAGCTTTTGTGATTAATAGCCTCATTTTACGAAGAATGTTTAAGCCAATGGAAAACTTAGTGGGTGTTATGCATAAGATTGCACAAGGTGATTTAACAGTAAAAATTAATACAGATCGTCAAGATGAAATTGGAAAAATTAATATTGCCTTAAATGAAACAGTTTTAAGTATTAGAAGAATGATAGAGATCATTGAAGAAGCATCTGTGCGAGTAGCACATACTTCACAAAATATTGTTGCTTCGTCAAGTGATGCAGCAATCGCCTATGAGGATTTAGCAAACTCTACAACTGGTATTTCTGAAATTGCTCAAAAACAAGCATGCGAAACTGAAAAGACTAAACTTGTATTAGAGAAGTTAGATATTGATGCGAAAAATATTAGTGAACAGATTAATGAAACAAGCCAAATTGCAAATGAGACTTACGAAAATACAGAAGAAGGCGTGCAGGTTATTAGAGCAACTCAAGAGCAAATGGAAAGCATTGAACAGAGTATTGCAGAAGCATATACTGTCATTAATGGGTTTGTAAATCATATGAGCAAGATTCAAGGGATTATTACTACCATTTCAGGGATTTCAGATCAAACCAATTTATTAGCATTAAATGCTTCTATTGAAGCAGCTAGAGCAGGGGAAAATGGTAAGGGATTTGCTGTAGTAGCTGGTGAAGTAGGAAAATTAGCTGTTGAATCTAATCATGCAACTAATGAAATTGAAACGATTATAGAATATATTAATGGACAAGTTAATCAAGTATTAGATGCCATTAAAACAAGCGTTAATATGACAGAAGAAGGTAAAAAATATACAGAGCGTGCTGGTAAAACCTTTGAACTTATTAAAAATTCGAATAAGCAACTAGAAGAACAGATTGGAAAGATAGAGGTAGCTGTTTTAGAAATCACTGATAATGTATCTAATATTAATGTCAATATGAATGAAATGGAAGAGGTATCAAGGGTGATTGATTCCAATACGATGAATTTAGCAGCTATCACAGAAGAGCAGATGGCAACATCTGAAGAATTTAATGGAATGGCACAGATGCTTAATCAAGAAGCTGAAGGATTAACACAAACTATTTCTAAATTTAAAATTAAATAAGTAATATAAAACAAAAATAAGGGAAGCTATTTATAGCTTCCCTTTTATTTTTGTTTACCATTTAGAACGACCACTAACAATAGGTATTTCTACAGTGGTTTGAGCCGTATTGACATCAAAGTTTGTAATTGTAAGTGGGCGCATTGAAAACTGGGCATCTGTTGAATAAATAATAAGGCCTAGTTGATGACCTGCTTTTAAAGTATAATCCATCGGTTCCATCTCGAAAGTAAAGGTATATTCTGTTCCAGGAGTAATAGGGTCCACGCGGTAATTAGCAATACGATTCTGAGCATCCATCCAACCTCTAGTAATAACTTTATAGTCACTAGGGGTATCACTTATAATGAAATCAACGATGTCATCAGAGCCAGCATTACCACCATAGATAATACCATTAGGCACAATAACTTCTGTATCAATAGTAGCACGATATTCAGTACCATAGTCTACAAGCATTGCACTTAGAATACCAGTAGGCTGGTCAAGGCTTGCAGTAATAGACATCTTCGTTGTTCCACTGATATGTAAATCTTCTGTTAATACATCACTTACATAAGCTAAGCGATCTGCTCTAGTTTCTTCAGGTGTACTAACAAGTGCATCAAGCCAGTCTGTACCATTTTGCTCGTTACGGTCATAACCAGATAAAGATAAATCATCAGTAAAAGTCTCAACTGTACTTGTAGGAATATTATTAAAGCTAAGTGAATGGTTTGTCCCATCTAAAGAAAGTTTGACAGATTGAGAAGTAACTGGCCAGCTATCAAAACCTTCAAATTGCATAGTCACATTATTTTGAATAGTAGCAGTTGGGAGAGTTTCCATTACATCGTTATCAATGTCATAAAGCCAGTAATCAAACCATCTATTCATCATATCATTAAAATCAATACCATTTAAGTTTCCAATACTCATATGTTCACCTTGGTGAAGTACCATTTTACTTGGAATATTATTTTCTTGAAGCTTTTCCCAAAGCTTATCGAATTGTTTAGGTTTAACATTCCAGTCGTTTAAGCCATGTACAATAAATACGCTGGCAGTCATCTTATCTATATTATTAAGATAATTACGTTCATCCCAAAAAACATTATAATCACCTGAAACGCGGTCTTGTTCAAGGCGCATTTGTTCCATGGCTGCTTCAAAGAGGTCTTTGATACTAGCATAATCTGCTTCATCGAGCATACGACTCATGCAGTATATCGCTAATAAATCACAGTCATCACCTTGCCAAGTTTCACCAGCTAAGTTAAGACCGTTAGCTCTATAGTAATCATACCAGTTACTAATCGCAGCTACTGGAACAATTGTTTTAAGACCTTCTACACCAGTTGCAGCAGCTGCAATTGGAAGTGTTCCACGATAAGAACGACCAGACATACCTACGTTACCAGTACACCAATCGGCAGTTACTTCGATATTATCTGTTTTATTAGTAAAGGCTTTTGTACGTCCATTAAGCCAATCAATGACTGCAACAGTAGAAATTGTTTCTTCTTCAGAGCCTGTACTATTAAGACCTTCAGAGTTATATGTACCAATACCACCTGAGAAAACAATGGCATAACCACGAGCAAAGAAATAGTTATACCAGTCACCGAATTCAAAAGGCTCTACTTTAGCATTATCAGCTTGACCTTTTACCTGACGTGCCTTAGGAACAATACGTTCTTCTGGTACATAGGTAACGTCCTCAAGAGTTGTTGAGGTTGCTTCACCAACTGTTAAATCTTCATCTACATTATGAAGAATATAAAGGTCATCATTAGTTCCTTGGAGATAAGGACTCACTTCGAAGATTGCAGGTACTTTCATACCTTCCTCTGTTTCTTTAGGGCGTTTAATCCAGACCTCTATTAAATCACGTTTACCATCTAAATCTGTATCCTGTGGTGATTCTACATAAACCATTTCATAAATCGCTTCATCGTGATTAAAAATAGGTTGTGTCTTACCATCAAATACTAGGATTTCTGGTATAGTTTTATCAGCATTATAGGAAGCTAGAAAGCCATTTTCAATAAGGACTTCAAAGAATTCACGGCCAGATTTTGTTTTGCCTTTAAGCAGTCATTAAGCGCCTTAGCCATTTCATCATTGGTAAAAGTAGATGAAGTATTAGGAGATAGGCCTATGGAACGGGCAAAACTAAGAACAGTAGAATCTGTAAAGTCTACATTAAGTTCATAACCAAGACATTCTAAGAAGATACTATAAAATTCTTCTACCTGAAGTAATTCCTTACTATCTAAGCTATCTAGGATAGCTGAAAGACGATCAGATTGAGGTAGATTTAAGCGAAGTAAGATGGTTTGGAGCTGTTTTTTAGTTGCTTTTTTATTAATGTAGTGCTCCGTTAGACCTTGTCCTTCACCTTGAATGAGACCAAGTGACTGCATGCTTTGCATTTCTTCGCTTAGAACAGTGGTTGACTGAGCGAAAGTAGTCGTTGAAGTCGCTGAAATAGAAAAGAATAATGAGGTAATTAATACCCACGATAATGATTTTTTCATATGTCCTCCTTTGTGTGTGATTTATTATGTAAAAAAGCATTATTATGAATTGTATCAAAAAATAAATGATTTGAAAGTATAAAGAGTAAAAAAATAATAAATTATGTAAATATATCATCTATTATTTTTATTTAAATTAAAATAAATAGATGCATAAAATGTATTATTTTTAACATTAAAATTTGACTAACAAAAATAACTGGTTTAATATAAGTTAAGATAATAGTATATTACAAGATAGGATATATAAGATATGGAATTAAACAATAAAGAAGGTAATAGATTTTCTCTTAAGGCTAAGTTATCACTCATGACCTCATTAATAATGATTGTGTCAATCGTCGTAGTAAGCGCTATATGTTATGGTGACTTGTACAAGCACACCACCAATTTATTACAGCAGCAAGCATTATCTGTTGCAAAGTCAGCTGTTAGGTTAATAGATGGTGATGAATTTGAAAGAATTAGCTTATCCTTAGATTCAAATGATACATATTATGAAGAAAGCTTAGGTATATTAAAGGATTTAAATAAGGATATTGGTCAGGGAATGCTTTATACTATCGTGAATCAAGATCAAGATTATTATACCTATGTGATTGATGGTAGTGGGACGGTTGAGATTGGTCATAAACAAGTAAAATCAGACTTTTCTAAAGAGGCAGCCTTGGCATTTAAAGAGGGAAAAAGCTATTTTTGTGAGCCATATAGTGTAGAGACTTTTAACAAGTATTATATATCAGCTTTTGTCCCTATATTTAATAGTCAAAATCAAGTCGTTGGAGTGATGGAATATGACTATGAAGGAGCTGAAATAGCAGCTATTACAAAAGAAATGTTGGGGCATATTATAAAAGCAACCGTTGTACTCATTAGTTGTAGTTTAATTATCAATTATCTCGTATTAAAAAGGTTATTTAAGCCCATAGAGAAATTAATAGAAACGATAGAAGTCATTGCTAAAGGAGATTTGACTATTGAGTTAACGTCTCAGGCGCCTGAGGAAATTAAGCAAATTCATAATGCGCTTAATAAAACAGTTTATAATATACGTGGTATTTTAGAAAAGATTAAAGAAGCATCTAAGAAAGTAACAGTTGCATCTAAAAGTATTTTAGTCACTTCAAAAGATGCATCAGAGGTTTATGAAGAACTTGCAGTATCTACAATGAAAATCGTAGACACAACACAAAAACAAATAGATGTAAGTAAAAAGGTAGAATGTACTTTAGAAGAATTACAACAAGATATTCAAAGTGTTTATGAGAAGGTAGATAAGAAGAAGAAAGAATATGCTCGTATGGATGAAATAGCAAGTCAAAGCATTAAGGGGATTGAGGAAGTAGAAAAGCAGATCAGTCATATAGAAAGTAGATTAGCGCTTGCAAGCCAAGTAAGTAGTCAGATTAGTAATCATATAAATGGGATACAAGATATGATTATGACCATTCTAAGGATATCTGAGCAAACGACTTTATTAGCTTTAACAGTAAGAGAGCAGAGAGAAAAGAAGCAAGATACCTCTCATTTAGGAGTAGAAAACGTAGAGGCACTTATTAAGCAGTCTCATCTAGCAACGAAGGAGATAAAAGGTATTATTGGCTTTATAGATGAGCAGCTGGGTGCGATATCATGTGAGATTAAAGAGAGTACTAAACAAGTAGAATTAGGGTTAAAAGCAACTGTTAAGAGTAAAGATGCCCTAATAACCATTTGTGATAACAGCAAAGTGATGGGTGAGAGGGCTAATCAGGCATATATTACCATAAATGAAATACTAGATAAGTCATCTAGTATTTCAGAAAGTGTTCGGAATATAGGGGAAGTATCCACTTATATCGACTCAAGTACAATGAACCTACTCGCTATTACAGAAGAGCAAGTGGCTACATCAGATGAATTTAAAACAATGGCAAAATTACTACGTGAACAAGCAAAACTATTGGATGATAGTATTTCTAGGTTTAAAGTATAAAACATGCCTATAATAAAAAGCTCAAGTCAATGAAATCATCATTGACTTGAGCTTTTTTGTTTATAAAGTATTCATTAAAATAGCCCTAACATGCCACAACCTAATACAATAAAAGCAAAGATAATACGATAGATTGCAAATACTTTCATAGGTTTCTTTTGAAGATATGAAATGAAAGAACCAATAACAGCAAGTGCAACAAGGAAAGCCACTAAGAAGCCGACACCAAGAGCAAGCCATTCAGAAGCAAGGAGATTGCCTCTAGCACCTAAAAGGTTAAGTAGAGCTTGACCAAACATAACAGGAATAGCAAGGAAGAAAGAGTATTCAGCACCAGCTACTGTTGAGAAGCCAGCTACCCAACCACCAATGATCGTAGAAGCTGATCGAGACATACCTGGGATGATGGAAAGTACTTGGAAAAGACCAACAATAATAGCCATTTTAGGTGTAATTAAGGTATGATCTAATGAAGTCGTGTGACTACCTCTTAATTTACTTTCTGCATACATCATCCATAAACCACCTATGAATAAGGCACAAGCAACAACAATAGGATTAAAGAGCTTAGCTTCAATTAAATCATCAAAAGGAATCCCGATAACAGCAGCAGGAATACAAGAGATGAGAATCATAAGCCAAAAGTAAAGACCACTTTGCTGAAAGGTACGCTCTTTAGTAGGAAGAAGATGTACAACGCTTCCCCAAATCTTACGCCAGTATAGGACAAGTACTGCAAGAATAGCACCTAATTGAATAACCATGGTAAACATATTGGCAAATTCTGCATTGTCTGAGAAACGAAGAAGATTACTAAAGATAATTAAGTGACCTGTTGAAGAAACAGGAAGAAACTCAGTAAGCCCCTCTACGATGCCTAAAATAGCGGCTTTAAACATAAATAAGATATCCAAAATAAAATTCACTCCTTAGTTTTAAAAAATTTATAATTTTTATATATAAT
>JAHLFQ010000194.1 GCA_018883705.1 Candidatus Cellulosilyticum pullistercoris | reverse complement strand
AAGTAAATGAAAGTGCAGAAAGTATATCTGTTTTACAATATATAATGAGTAGTATCCTTATGTTTAGTGTGCTAGGTTTTGTATTTTATAATGTAAAGCGTGGCAGTTCGAAAGGCAATGTCATGAGTTTAAATACTCAAATGATCGAACCTAGAAAACTAGAAGTTAACTTTAGCCATATTGCAGGTAATATAGAAGCAAAAGAGCAAGTAAGAGATATTATTGATTTTATTCAAAAACCAGAAAAGTATCATAACTTAGGGGCTAAAATGCCAAAAGGAATTATGTTATATGGCCCTCCAGGAACAGGTAAGACCTTGATGGCAAAAGCCATCGCAAAAGAAGCCGGTGTACCTTTCTTTTCAGTAAGTGGCTCTGATTTTGTACAGCTCTATGTAGGAGTAGGTGCAAGTCGTGTAAGAGAGCTTTTCAAAGAAGCTAGAAAATATGAGAAAGCAGTTATTTTCATTGATGAAATCGATGCCATTGGAAAAAAACGTAGTCCAAATACTTTACAAAGTAATGATGAAAAAGATCAAACATTAAATGCGCTTCTTACAGAGATGTCAGGATTTAAAGATGAAGAGGGAATTATTGTTATAGCGGCAACAAATAGAATGGATACGTTAGATGAGGCGCTTCTAAGGCCAGGACGCTTTGATCGCCACATTGAAATAGGATATCCAGCTGTAAAGGCTAGGGAGGCAATTATTAAACTTTACTTTAAAAATCGTCCGATTGCAGATGAAGTAAGTAGTAGTGATTTAGCAAAGCAAACTGTATTTTTTACAGGAGCAATGCTTGCCAATTTAATTAATGAGGCAGCTATAGAAGCGGCAAATAATGGGGATGTCTGTATTACCAATCAGCATCTTGAAACGGCATTTTATACAGTAATAGCAGGAAAAGAGAAGAAAGATAGAAGTAGTATCAGTCAGTTAGACCGTGAAATCACAGCTTATCATGAAGCGGGTCATGCCCTTGTTACCAAGCTTTTAGCACCTGAAAATAGCGTGGCGAAAGTAACCATTATTCCAAGCACAAAAGGTGCTGGTGGGTTTAGTATGAATATTCCTAAGGATAAATTCTATTTGAATAAGCAAGAGTTAATCAGTCGTATAAAAATTAGCTTAGCTGGACGTGGTGCAGAGGAAATTATTTTCGGAAAAGATTATATTACAACAGGTGCAAGTAATGATATTGAAAAGGCAAGTAGTGACCTGCGTGAGTTTCTACTTAAATATGGTATGGATGAAGAATTAGGGCTGATTAATATAGCGACGCTTACTAAACAAGAGAATTTTATGGATGCAAAGTGGCTTGAAAAAAGCCAGGAGTATATGAGACAGTTTTATGAGGAAACAAAGGTGGTTTTAAAGGAAAATGAAAATCTCTTAAGAGCTATTGCAAAAGCACTACTAGAAAAAGAAACACTTAATGAAAAAGAATTAGCTAGCTTCTTTAATTAGAAGCTAGCTTTTTTAACTACTATGACGTTTTTCTAATAAACTGATAATATCATTTTTCCAATATAAGCGTACACGGTTGATTGTCTTTATGGGGGTAATCTTACCTTTACTTACAAGTTCATCGAGATATTGTCTAGAACAAGCTAAAAGCTCAGTTGCCTCAGCGGTAGTAATTATTTCAGTACAGATAAAATGAATCAGTTGTTCTTTAGTATTAAAAGTGTATTTCATTTTAAATCCCCCTTCGACCCAAATATATTTACTATTGTAAAGTAAAAACTAAAAATTATCAACAATTAATAATTTTTTCACACATAAATACGAATGAACTTTTCACTTTCTTCATATGTGTGCATTATAATAAGAAATAAGTAAGTTAAGTGAAACTGAAATTTATAGAGAAGGGAAGACGACTATGAATATACTAGTTATAGAAGATGAAGAGAGAGTAGCAGATATTATGACAAAGTATCTTGAAAAAGAAGGGTATAAGGTTTTTACTTGTTATAATGGAAAATCTGGTCTTGAATGTTTTTATAAAAATAAAATAGATATTGTATTATTAGATTTAATGTTACCAGACATACAAGGTGAGGATATTTGTAAAGAAATGAGGCAAGTATCTAATATATATATTTTTATGGTGACAGCTAAAGGGACATTAGATCATAAGATTGAAGGATTTGATATTGGTGCAGATGAATACCTAGTCAAACCAGTAAGTCCTAGAGAAGTCGTAGCTAGGGTAAAAGCATTAGAAAACAGGAAACAAAGAGAAGAGAATAAAGAAGTCCTAATTTTTGATAAAGGACAATTTAAAATTTATCTGGAACAACGTTTAGTGCAAGTTAATAATAGGGAAATTACGTTAACACCGAATGAATTTGATTTACTATATCAACTTGCCTTAGCACCAGGACGAGTTTTTACAAGAGATCAGCTTATTGAAGCAGTTATGGGAATTGACTTTGATGGCTTTGATAGAACCATTGATGTTCATGTTAAGAACTTAAGAAAGAAGATAGAAGCAGATACAAAGAATCCACGATATATAAAAACAGTTACAGGTGTAGGGTATAAGTTTGAAGGAGATCATCAATGATATCCATACGAAAACAACTATTTACAATCTTTTTAAGTATTGGACTTGTTATGGTGTTTACTACCTCGTTATTAGTCAATGTGATAATCAAAAAGAATTTTCAAATGTACATTACTAATAATGTTAAAGAAGCAGGTGACAAGATTGTTGATGGTGTTCAAAAGTTATATGATGAGAACAACCTAGATGAAGAGTTACTTAGAGATTTTGTCATTGAGAATTATATGGGGAATTTTTCTGTATCTGTTCTAGATAAAGATAAGAATTTTATATGTGGGATGTTAAAAGATGATTTTTTAAAGGAAGTTAAAAGTTATCTTGGAAAAAATGAGAGCATAGATTACTCACTTTACCGTGAAGATGACCGTGCGATTTTTAATAAGTTCAATGAGGTAGTAGGTTATGTGCGCATTGGTTATTATCCTGCAGAAATGTTATCTAGCAATGACATGAAGTTTCAAAATGATGTCAGAGTTAGTATGATCTGGTGTTCAAGCATGATTATGATGTGGTTTATCTTTGCAGGATTATATGTATCTCGCTTATTTACTTATCATATTTATGGAATTAGTAAAACTTCCATTGCCTTAGCAGATGGAAAACTTAGCACAAGATATCCTTTTAAAAGTAAGATTAAAGAAATTGAGACGCTTAGACATAGCATGAACTATCTTGGAGAGAAGTTAGAAAGGCAAGATACCATTCGTAAAAAACTAATTTCGGATGTTTCACATGAAATTAGAACACCGCTTCAAATTTTACAAAGTAATCTTGAAGCGATGATAGATGGCATCTATCCTATTGATGAAGAGCAAATGAATTTACTTTATAAGGAAGTTGTACGTTTTGGAAAGCTACTGAATAATTTAGATCTCCTAAAAAATGTAGAAGATAATGAGTCTAGAATGGAGTTTAGGGTGATTAATTTAAATGAAAGCTTATATGAGGTATTTGATGCCTTTAAAATTATAGCTAAAGAAAAGAAAATTAATTATCATATTAAAAGCTCAGAGACAGAACGTGTTATGGTTTCTGCTGATAAAGATGCTTTAAAGCAGTTATGGATGAATATTTTATCTAATGCGTTTAAGTTTACGGATGTTAAGGGAGAGATTAAAGTGCTTACAACGCTTCAGAATAAAACATGTACCATTATTGTGGAGGATTCTGGGATAGGTATAGCAGAAGAAGATTTACCTTTCGTGTTTGAACGTATGTACAGGGGAGATAAGAGCAGAGAACAATACCAAGGAAGTGGTATTGGCCTTACTATGGTAAAAAACATTGTGAAAAGACATAAAGGAAAAGTAGAAATAGAAAGTATAGAGGGAGAATATACGAAGATTATAATTACTTTACCAGTCCATACGTTGATGCTTGAACCTAATAATATTAGTAGTAGGATGAAATCTTATATCAAAATAGGTAGCAAGAATAACAAAGAATAAAGTTTACAATCAATTCAAGAATTTCTATAATGAAAGAGAATAAGAGATGGAATAGTGGATAAGAGATTATGAAATGCTATGAAATAGGATGGTAAAGGAGGACAATGATGTTAAATAAAAAAGATCCATATATGTTATTAAGTATTGTTAATATGAAGTTAAGAGACGAGGCATGTAGTTTAGATGAACTTTGTAAGACCTATCAAAAAGACCGAGAAGAGTTAGAAGCACAGTTACTTGCTATAGGATATAAATATGAAAGTAATAACAATCAATTTATTGCAGAGTAAGGGAGAAAAGCTATGTCATTTGAAGAAAAATTAAGAAACTATGCAAAACTTGTAGTAGAAGTAGGAATTAATGTTCAAAAAAATCAACCTGTAGTTATTCGTACACCCATTGAGGGAGCTTATTTTGCTAGAGAGCTGACAAGATGTGCTTATGAAGTAGGGGCAAAACGAGTTTATGTAGAATTTAGTGATGAAGAAATTAGTAAGATGACTTATGAATATGCCTCTGAAGAGACGTTAGGTGAATTCCCAGTATGGGAAACGACAAAGTATGATGCACTTGTAGATCAAAATGCAGCTTTTATATCTATTAGTGCTTCTAATCCAGATTTATTAAAGGATATTCCAGCTAATAAGATTGCAGCGGTACAAAAAGCATCAGGGAAGGGACTTATTAAATTTAGAAAAGCAACAAGTAATTCTGAAGTATGTTGGTGTGTGGTATCTATTCCAACAGAAGCATGGAGCAAAAAAGTATTCCCAGAATGTACGACTGCTGAAGAAGCAAATAAGAAATTATGGGAAAAGATTTTTATTGCCACACGTATGGAAGAAGAAGATCCTGTAGAGGCATGGAAGTCACATACAGAACTTTTAGCTGAGAAGTGTCGTTTTCTTAATGAAAAGAAAATTAAGATGTTACATTATAAGGCGCCTGGTACAGATTTGATGGTAGAGCTTCCTAAAGGACATAAGTGGGAAGGTGGAGGAGAATACAGTACAAAGGGAACCTATTTTGTTGCGAATATGCCTACAGAAGAAGTTTTCACAATGCCACACAAATATGGTGTAAATGGTACATTAAAGGCTACCAAACCTCTTGTATATGCGGGTAATCTTATTGATGAATTTTCCTTTGAATTTAAAGAAGGAAAAATAGTAAGTTTTAAAGCTGCTAAGGGAGAAGAAATACTTGGAAAACTTATAGAAACTGATGAGGGAGCTTCTTATTTAGGAGAAGTAGCCATCGTACCAAATAGTTCACCAGTATCTAGAACAGGAACACTTTTTTATAATACACTCTTTGATGAAAATGCATCTTGCCATTTTGCTATAGGAAGTAGTTATCCAACCAATATTGAAGGTGGCGTTCAAATGAGTGATGAAGAACTTGAAGCACATGGAGCGAATACTTCTATGACACATAATGACTTTATGGTGGGAAGTGATCAGCTTTCAATTGAAGCAACAACAGAATCTGGAGAAAAATTCTATATTCTTAAAGAGGGAGAATGGGCATTTTAATAGCCTATTCCCTTATTAAATTTTTATAAAAGCAAGAGGGAGATCACTTACATGGGATTTTTTAAAAAGCAGTTTTTAGATATCATTCAATGGTTAGATGATAGTAATAATACTTTAGTTTATAGATTTCCAATGGAGGATCAAGAAATTCAAAATGGAGCCCAGCTTACCGTAAGGCAGGGACAAGTGGCAATTTTTGTGGATCAGGGACAAATTGCTGATGTATTTGGTCCAGGTATGTATAAGTTAGAAACGGCTAATTTACCGATTCTTTCAAATTTAAAAAGCTGGTCATATGGCTTTAAATCACCATTTAAGTCAGATGTCTATTTCTTAAATATGAAAGAGTTTCTAGATAATAAATGGGGGACAGCTAACCCAGTTTGGATTCCCGATAGTCAGTTTGGGCAAGTACAAGTAAGAGCACATGGTAATTATGCTTTTAAGATTGAAAATCCAGTTGTATTTTTAAATAATATTGTAGGGACTCAGTCTAAATATCGTCTTGAGGAGATTACATCACAACTTAGAGGTGTTATTGTATCTCAGTTTTCTGATATGATAGGAAGTCTTCATTTGACTGTGGCACAAATTGCATCAAATTACAATGAAATTGGAGATGCCTTAAAGGAAACACTTTCAAAACCATTTGGAGATTTGGGATTATCCGTAACGCAGTTTACGATTGGAAATATTGGTTTACCTGAAGAAATTGAAAAGCATTTAAAAGAACTAACAGGTATGAATATATTAGGTAGCGTACAAAGTGATAAGATGAGTAAAATTCAAATTCTTAAGCAACTTGAGATTATGGAAAAATCCGCTGGAAACAGTGGTATCAATAGCATGATGCAAAGTGGTATGGGACTTAGCATGGGTATGCAAATGGCTAACACCTTTGCGCAAGGCTTAGGGCAGATGAATAATCATCCTATCAATTCAAATAAGGAGCAGCTAGTTGCTTGTCAAAGTTGTCATACTATGATAAAAAAAGGATCTAAGTTTTGTCCTGAATGTGGCACAAAAGTAGAAGCTCTCACTAAGAAAAGTAAATTCTGTCCACAATGTGGTACGCCTGCTGAAGAAGGAATGAAGTTCTGCATAGAATGTGGGACAAAATTAGTATAGGTGAATAGAGATTAAAAAATTAGAATGAAAAGAGGAAGAATAATGAAAATATGTGTACTTGATGCACTGACGGTGGGTACTGATATTGATTTAAGTCCTTTAAGTGAGTGTGGAGAACTAGTCATTTATAATTTAACAGCACCAGAAGAGGTAGCAGAGCGTATCAAAGAGGTAGATGTTGTTATTACTAATAAAGTAGTACTAAATGAAAGCAATTTAAAAGATGCATCATCTTTAAAGATCATTGCGCTATTAGCGACAGGATATAATAACATCGATATAGAATATGCCCAAAAGAGAGGAATTGCTGTTGCCAATGTAGCAGGTTATTCAACTGAAAGTGTGGCACAACACACTTTTGCAATGTTGCTTCATATGATGGAACATCTAGGACAATATGATGAGTATGTAAAAAGTAAGGCCTATTCAGATAGTGAGACATTTACATACATTGCATGGCCTTATCATGAAATAAAAGGAAAAAGGTTAGGGATTATTGGGCTTGGTGAAATCGGAAAAGCAGTAGCTCGAATAGGTGAAGCTTTTGGTATGGAGATTGTTTATTACTCCACTTCTGGTAAGAATAACAGCGGATCTAAGTATCAACGATTAAGCTTAGAAGAGCTTTTGCAAAGTAGTGATGTAGTGACTATCCATGCGCCTTATAATAATAAGACACATGAGTTAATAGGCTATGAAGAGATTAAACAGATGAAAAAATCTGCTTATCTTTTAAACTTAGGAAGAGGTCGTATTGTAGTTGAGAAGGATTTAGCAAAAGCGTTAAATGAAAACCTAATAGCTGGTGCGGGGTTAGATGTATTAGAAAATGAGCCTATTACTAAAGAAAATCCATTATTTACGGTAGTAGATCAAAATAAACTACTTATTACACCTCATATTGCTTGGGCTAGTGTAGAAGCTAGAAATGTACTCATTCAAGAAGTAATAGCCAATATCAAGGCATATGAACGTGGAGAATCAAGAAATCGTATTGTATAATCGCTAAAAATAAAAAGGAGAATGATTTGAAAGAGTCATTCTCTTTTTTATTTTTAAATTTAATATTTTTTATGTTATATAATAAAAAATTATGTTAATAAGTTTCTCGTAGAAAAACATTTGGATGAAGAAAGAATTTTGCAAGTGGATAGATGCTAAAGTATCAAAAATAGGGTATTTTTGAGCTATAACAGCTATAAAATAAAAAAAATGAAATCTAATCTTGCAATATGATATAAAATCATGTATTATGTTAATCAGTTAAAGAAATATGTAAGAATGTGTAAATATTTGTCGAGAAGGAGGAAGGATATGTTTAAATATAGTTTAAAGCGTATTGTTTCAATGTGTATTACTTTATTTTTAATTGCAACGATTACATTTATTCTTATGCGATCAATACCAGGTGGTCCTTTTACAAGTGAACGTAACTTAACCCCAGAGATTGAAAAAGCATTAATGGAAAAATATAATTTAGATGCACCTTTACATGAACAGTATTTTGATTATATGAAAGGTTTATTAAAAGGTGATTTAGGTGTTTCTTATAAGAAGAAAGGGGTAACTGTAAATGAGATTATCGCACAAACTTTCCCAGCATCAGCTGAGATCGGTGTATTAGCGGTTGTACTCATTTTAGTAATCGGTATTCCATTAGGAGTTCTTTCAGCCCTTAAACAAAATTCAGCAATAGATTATGTGATTATGATTATTGCAACGATTGGAGTAACCATACCAAGTTTCGTAATAGGTACATTCATTATGTATGTATTTGGTGAGAAGTTAGCATGGATACCAGCAGGAGGAATTGAAGAATGGAAAGGTTATATTGGACCGGTAATTGCCCTTGCAGGTTTCTCAGTAGCTTATGTAACAAGACTTACTCGTTCTACTATGCTTGAAGTTCTTAGACAAGATTATATTCGTACAGCTAGAGCAAATGGTCTTAGCAAATGGCGTGTTATAGGAAAACATGCACTTAAAAACGCACTAATCCCAGTTGTAACATATGTTGGACCAATGATTGCAAGTATCTTAACAGGTTCTTTTGTAGTAGAAAAGATTTTTGCAATACCTGGTATGGGAAAATATTTTGTTGAAAGTGTAACAAACCGTGATTATACCATTATCATGGGTATTACCATCTTCTATGCAGCTATTTATATCGTTATGGTATTTATTGTAGATATCGCGTATGGACTTGTAGATCCAAGAATTAAGTTAAAAGATTAGGAGGCAGGCACATGAATAAAGGTTCAGAATGGGAATTACTAGATAGTGCTGAAAAAAGTGCTCAAGTCATCGCTAGACCGAGCCATACTTATTGGCAAGATGCATGGCGCATGCTACGTAAAAATGTATTAGCGATGATAGGATTATTTACAATTATTGCGATTGCACTTTGTGCAATTTTTTTACCAATGTTTTCGAGTGTGAGTTATTCAGACCAGCAACAAGGTTTTGGTAACATACCTCCACGTATTGCCTTAACATCATTAGGTGATGGCAGTTATGTATATGTACATAGTGAGTACAAGTTAATTGAAGTAAGTGAAAATGGTGAAATTTTATCGGCGCCAGAGCCTATCGAAAAAAATGATATTAAGAGTTTTAAAACCTATGAAATAAATGGAAAAGAAGTAACATTAGATTATTCTAATGCTAAATATGCTAAGAAAAATGGTGGCGCAAAATATAAAATTCTTGTAGATGGACAAGAAGTAGATATTACACCAGTTAAAACAGTTTGGAATAAAACCAATCTTTTAGGAACAGATGGTTTAGGAAGAGATGTACTTATTCGTGTACTATATGGTGCAAGAATTTCTCTTACAGTAGGTCTTGTAGCTTCTGTTGTTAATCTAATTATCGGGATTATCTATGGAGGAATTTCTGGATATGAAGGTGGTAGAATCGATAGTATCATGATGCGTATTGTTGACATCATTAATTCCGTACCTTCATTACTTATTGTTATCTTATTAATGGTTGTTTATAAACCAGGATTACAAACGATTATTATTACTATTGGTCTTATTTATTGGGTTGGTATGGCACGTTTGGTTCGTGGACAGGTACTAAGTCTAAAAGAGCAAGAATTCGTATTGGCAGCTAGAACAATAGGTGTTTCTAAGTTTAAGATTATTATGAGACATCTTATACCAAATGCAATGGGACCAATTATTGTTTCATTAACAATGAGTATACCAAGTGCTATCTTTACAGAATCCTTCTTAAGTTTTATTGGACTTGGGGTTTCTGCACCACAGGCATCATGGGGAACACTTGCTAATGACGCATTAGGTGGTATTCGTTCTTATCCATATCAACTGATTGCACCAGCAGTAGCAATTGCAATTACAATGTTTGCATTTAACTTCTTAGGTGATGGACTAAGAGATGCGCTAGATCCTAGACTCCGTAAATAGAAAGGGAGGAGAAGCCACGTGAGTAATTTAAAAAATGAAAAAATACTAGAAGTCAGAGGATTGAAAACTTCTTTCTATACACATTTAGGAGAAGTTCAATCTGTAAGAGACGTTGATTTTGATTTATATAAAGGAGAAGTACTCGGTGTTGTAGGAGAATCAGGTAGTGGTAAATCAGTTACTTGTTCTTCTGTTATGAGATTACTTCAACATCCAGGAAAAATTAAAGAGGGAACAGTTCTTTTTAAAGGAGAAGATCTTGTTCAAAAAAGTGAAAAAGAGATGCGTAAGATTCAAGGAAATGAAATCTCAATGATTTTCCAAGATCCTATGAGTGCATTAAATCCAGTATATACTATTGGAAATCAAATGACAGAAGTGATTCGTAATCATAAAAAAGTAAGTCAAAAAGAAGCAGAAGAGATTGCTATTCGTATGCTTACATTGGTAGGGATTCCTTCACCAGAAGAGCGTATGAAAAACTACCCACATGAATTTAGTGGTGGGATGAGACAAAGAGCGGTTATTGCCATGGCACTTTCTTGTGATCCAGAACTGATTATTGCAGATGAGCCAACAACTGCACTAGATGTTACGATTCAGGCACAAATTTTAGAGTTAATGAAAGACTTACAAAGCCGTCTAGGGTCATCTATTATCTTTATTACTCATGACCTTGGTGTAATTGCTCAGCTTTGTACACGTGTTATTGTTATGTATGGTGGTATGGTTATGGAAGAAGCAACTGTAGATGAACTTTTCTATGATGCTAAGAATCCTTATACAATGGGGCTACTAAATTCAGTACCTAATCCAAAGGCATCTGAAAAAGAAAGATTAGAGCCTATTCCAGGATCACCTCCAGATTTATTAAATCCACCTAAAGGATGTCCGTTCTGTAATCGTTGTAAATATGCAATGAGAAAATGTGTGGAAGAATTACCTAAGATGTATGAAATTAGTGGAACTCATAAATCAAGATGCCACTTACTTCACCCAGATGCACCAAAGGTAGAAGGTTTTGTAAAGGAGGCTAGAATGTAATGACTATGGATAAAAGACAGAACTTGATCGAAGTACAAGGACTTAAGAAATACTTTACAAAAAAGAGCGGCCTTTTAGGTAATAAGGTGCAATATATTAAAGCAGTTGATGATGTAACATTTCATATTAAGAAAGGTGAGACATTAGGTTTAGTAGGAGAGTCTGGTTGTGGTAAATCAACAACTGGACGTACCCTTATTAAATTATATGAGCCAACTGGAGGAAAGCTTTTATTTGATGGAGAGGATATTACAAATTACTCTGAAAAACAAATGCTTCCTTTTAGAAAACGTATGCAAATGGTATTTCAAGACCCATACGCTTCATTAAATAGCCGAATGACAATTAATGATATCATTGGTGAAGCTATTGAAACACATCATATTGCAAGCGGTAAGGAAAAAGATGAACGTATTCATTTCCTTTTAGAAAAAGTTGGTCTGATGCGTGACCATGCAAGTCGTTACCCACACGAATTTAGTGGTGGGCAAAGACAACGTATAGGAATTGCACGTGCCTTAGCGGTAGAACCAGAGTTCATTATCTGTGATGAACCTATTTCAGCACTTGACGTATCTATTCAAGCACAAGTTATTAATATGCTTGAAGATTTACAAAATGATATGGGGCTTACTTATCTATTTATCGCCCACGATTTATCTATGGTAAAACATATTTCAAATCGTATTGGTGTTATGTACTTAGGAAATCTAGTTGAAATTGGTAGCAGTGATGAAGTAAATAATCATCCGGCCCATCCTTACACAGAAGCACTTCTTTCAGCAGTACCACTTCCAGATCCTAATATTGCAAGAGAAAGAAAACGTATTGTGCTTCAGGGAGATGTACCAAGTCCACTCAATCCACCTTCAGGATGTCGTTTCCGTACAAGATGTACAAAATGTATGGATATTTGTAGTGAGGTAACACCAACTCTTAAAGAGATTGCACCAGGTCATCAAGTGGCTTGTCATCTTTATTCAAAATAGTAATTCGGTAAAAAAGTCCATATTTTATGGACTTTTTATAAAAAAAGATATGGAGGAATAATAACATGAGAAAAAAACTACTTAGTACCCTCGCAATGCTTATGGTATGTAGCATGAGTTTAACTGCATGTTCATCAGGAAAGTCAACAAGTGGTAATAACACTCAAGCATCTACTGAAGGTTCATCAGGAAGCTCAGAACTTGGATTTACACTTGCAGCAGATCAAACTCTAAAATTTAACTTAGGAGCAGATCCACTTACACTTGATCCACAACTTAATGCTGCTACTGATGGTAGTCATATCATCAATAACACATATGAAGGATTAATGAGAGAAGTAGATGGAGAAATAGTTCCAGCTATGGCAGAAAGCTATACAGTTTCAGAAGATGGCCTTGTATATACCTTTACATTAAGAGATGCAAAATGGTCAGATGGACAACCTGTAACTGCTGGTGATTTTGAATTTGCATGGAAACGTGGAGCAGATCCTGCAACAGCTTCTGAATATATGTATATTTTTGAATCAGCTAATATCTTAAATGCATCTGCAATTGGTAAAGGAGAAATGTCAGTTGACGAACTTGGTGTTAAAGCATTAGATGAAAAAACACTTCAAGTTACTTTATCAGCACCTACAGAATACTTCTTACAACTTTGTGGATTTTCTACTATGATGCCAGTAAGAGCTGATGTAGTGGATAGTGAAGGGGTATGGGCAAAAGACCCAGCTAAAGCAATTAGTAACGGTCCTTTCAAATTAGCAGAGTACAAAATGGGTGATCAAATCGTACTTGTTAAAAATGAAAACTACTGGAATGCAGAAAATGTAACACTTGATAAAATCGTATGTTATATGATTGCTGACGAATCAACAGCTCATACAAAATATACTGCTGGTGAATTAGATATTAATGAGTTTATTCCAGCAGATGAAATGCCAAAACTTATTGCTGAAGATCCAACATTCTATATACTTCCTAAAATCGGAACATACTACTATGCTTTCAATATGAATAATGAAGCACTTCAAGATGTTCGTGTACGTAAAGCTCTTAACCTTGCAATTAATCGTGAACAAATTGTTAATGATGTAACAAGAAGTGGACAAATTGTAGCAGCTGGTTTCATGCCAGAAGGTATTACTGATGAAGAAGGTAACTCATTTACTGAAACAGCAGGGGATTATGGTATTCCAGCAAAAGGTGATGTAGAAGCTGCTAAAGCACTTCTTGCAGAAGCTGGTTATCCAGATGGAGTGGGTCTTCCAGAAATCGAAATCCTTTACAACACAAGTGAAAGCCATAAGAAGATTGCAGAAGCACTTCAAGAAATGTGGAAACAAAACTTAGGTATCAATGTTAAATTAACAAACCAAGAATGGGCTGTATTCCAAGAAACAACAAATCAAAATAAATTTGATAGTATTGCAAGACGTGGATGGATTGGGGATTACAATGATCCACAAACAATGCTTGAAATCTTTGAATCAAATAATGGTCAAAACATTGGTCGTTACAGCAATGAAGCATTTGATGCTGAAATGGCAGCTTCTAGAGTAACAACAGGAGCTGAACGTATGGAACACTTATATAAAGCACATGATATTTTAATGGAAGATATGCCTATTATTCCAATCTACTACTATTCTTATCCAATTATGGTTCAAGATACAGTAGAAGGATGGCAAGTGAATTCTATTAGTAAACTCTGGCTTGGTGACGCAAAAATGGTTGTAGTTGAAGAATAGAATTAATGTAAAAAAAGAATCCTAAGAGCATATGCTCTTAGGATTCTTTTTGTTTTCAACTATTTTGACGCTTTGTAGCTTTCAAATACTTTTTGTACGATTGTTCCACCGATTTTTCCAGCTTCTCTAGCTGTAAGATCTCCGTTGTAACCTTGTTTTAAAGGTACTCCAACTTCTTTAGCAACTTCATATTTCATAGTTTCAAAAGCTTGTTTGTTTGCCATAATAATTGCCCCCTATTAGGAATTTAATTTTTTTAGTAGCCACAAAATATTCAATGCCTTTTATCAGGTGGAATGTTTTGCGGTTACTATGTTATTAATATGTGTAATATGATTTTTTTTATTCTGGTAGTTTTTTCATATAAATTTAATTAAATTGTAGAAAAAAGTAATATTAGTATAGACAAATAAAAGCAATATCATTACAAAATAAAAAGATCAAAATCAAAGAGCATTTAATTAGATTAGAAATGATGAAATAGAAAATAAGATAAGAAAGTAAATAGGAAAGTAAAAAACAAGCCAACATGATTTTATGTTGGCTTGTAAAATTAGAAATTAAGCTTGATTGATAGAACCGAATAATTCCATTTTTTCTTTAACTGTAGCTTTAATAGCTTCAACACCTGGAGCTAATAATTTACGTGGGTCGAAACCTTTACCTTGAAGGTCTTTACCAGCTTCAACATATTCACGTGTAGCTTTAGCAAATGCTAATTGGCATTCTGTGTTAACGTTAATTTTAGCAACACCTAAAGAAATCGCTTTTTTGATCATTTCTTCTGGAATACCAGTACCACCATGAAGAACAAGAGGAGTTGTTCCTGTAGCTTCGTTGATTCTTTCAAGAGCATCGAATGCTAAACCTTTCCAGTTTTCAGGATATTGTCCGTGAATGTTACCAATACCAGCTGCAAGCATTGTTACACCAAGGTCAGCAATTGTTTTACATTCATTTGCATCAGCGATTTCACCAGCACCAACAACACCGTCTTCTTCACCACCGATTGAACCAACTTCTGCTTCTAAAGAAAGGCCTTTTTCAGATGTGATTTTTACAAGTTCAGTTGTTTTAGCAATGTTTTCTTCGATTGGATAGTGAGAACCATCGAACATAACAGATGAGAAACCAGCTTCAATACATTTTAAAGCCCCTTCATATGAACCGTGATCTAAGTGAAGTGCTACTGGTACAGTAATATTTAACTCTTCTAACATACCGTTTACCATACCAACGATTGTTTTGTAGCCACCCATATATTTACCGGCACCTTCAGATACACCTAAGATAACTGGTGAATTATTTTCTTGTGCAGTAAGTAGAATAGCTTTTGTCCATTCAAGGTTGTTGATGTTAAATTGACCAACAGCATATTTTCCTTCTCTAGCTTTGTTTAACATGTCTTTAGCTGAAACTAACATATTAAAACCTCCATTTTGTATTTGTTTTGAAGAAAATAATAATCGATATATTATTTCTCTTGCTATCTCTTATTATATCGTTATTTTGATAAAAAATAAACAGAAAATTAATAATGTTAAAATTAAAAAATTCTACCAATAACATAAAATACAGGTAAATAAAGTTATTTTTTTGTTGAATTATAGAAGAGTTATTTAAAGCAATGAGTCATTGTGTAGAATTATTAAGCAAATATGACAATAATTGTATTTTTTATAAGTAAAAATAAGCTATTTTATGAGATTGTTTATTTTGATATAAGTTTATAACTTACCAAGTAAGGGGATTAAATCACCTTTCAAGTATATGATAGAATTTGAAGAATAAATATTCTCAATATCACGAATAGAAGTGTATAATATATGAGGTATAAAAACAGATATGAGAGAACTTAGAAAAAAGAGAGGGAGAAGAAATGATAGATACATCCTGTAGACAGATGCTATACAACATAAAAGATTGGATCAAAAGAGAGTGTGTTCTAGTAATAGCCATTGGCCTTGCTATTGTATCAAGTTTTTATCAATTGCCTAAGGCTTCCTATATAGATATTAAAGTTCTTGTTTTGCTATTTAATTTAATGCTTATCATTGCTGCTTTTAAGCATTATAAGGTTCTAGATTATTTTGCAAGTTTGCTTTTAAACAGGTCTCATACGATTAGGCAAACAAGTTACTTTTTAGTAGGGTTAACTTTTGTAGCTTCTATGTTTATGACAAATGATGTGGCTCTGATTACTTTTGTACCCCTAACACTTATTATAGGGGACAAACTAAATAAGAATGTGATGAAATGGGTTGTCTTTCAAACCTTAGCAGCTAATTTAGGCAGTACTTTAACACCTATGGGTAATCCGCAGAATTTGTTTATTTATACATACTTTGAAATGGGCCTTTTAAATTTTTTAAAATTAACACTACTAATGGCTGTAATAGCATGTTTCTTTTTTGCTATTCTTTTACATAAGGAACCACAACAAGAAATGAACTATCAAATGGTATGTCCGACGATACAACATAAAGGAAAAGTATTAGGATTTACCATTCTATTTATTCTAGTCATTGCTTCGGTTGTTCAAATGATTAATTATAAAGTAGTATTTATAATGGTTATTCTATATACAGTCGTTACCAATAGAGCACTTTTTAGAAAAGTGGATTATACACTACTCATTACCTTTATTGGCTTTTTTATTTTTGTAGGTAATTTAGCAGCTATCCCACAAATCAAGCTCTATCTAGGAAATATTCTAAACCATCAAGGCGTAACCTATCTAGGAAGCGTACTGTTAAGTCAAATCATTAGTAATGTACCAGCAGCTATGCTACTTGCACCCTTTACGGGGAATTGGCAAGAACTTTTAATTGGTGTTAATGTAGGAGGTATGGGAACGCTTATTGCTTCTATGGCTAGTCTGATTTCATACAGGCTTTATGTAGAGGCTCATAAAGAAGAACAGAAAGCTTATTTTAGATTATTTACAGTTTACAATGTCATAGGACTGTTGATATTTATTCCTATAATGGGGATACTACTCTGGTTTATTGGATAAAAGAGTGGACAACAAATGCAATATTTTGGTTTAGCATTTAAAGAGAATATGCTAAACTAGGAACATAGGAATGATTAAATTTAAAGCAGGGAGAAAGAACATGAAGATCGTATTTATTAACGTGCCTTGGATGAAGTATTATGCAGGAGAAGGTGATGAAGAGAAACTTGTACCTAGCTGTGGTTATAACTTTCAATATGTAAATGGATTTTACTACGGATATGGTGAAGGATTAGATAAGATTCATATTGAAGAGATAGAGGGAATGACTGAGCAAGATGAAATGGCTGAAGATGTTACAGTTGTTTTCACCGCTAAAAATAGAAAAGATGAGAATAAAGTAATAGGGTGGTATAAGAAAGCTACTATCTATAGGGAGCTACAAGAAAGTCTGAGTTTAGATAGTGAAAGACCAGTTTTTAAGTATAGTATAAAGGCTCCAGCAAGTTATGCGGTACTTCTGCCAGTAGAGCTTAGATTATTAGATGCAAAGCCTATGGAGGAAGGCATTTTCTTTGAAAAAGATGAGCATATTTTACGTGATATCGCTATGTACATACATAATTATCAAGATGATCAAATGAACTTTATATTTAAACAAAAAGATATAGAAGGTCAATCTATTTTAAACTTTCCTGAGTATGAAATGTATTTTGCGAAAGCAGATGAATTTTTAGCTAAAGACTTATACGGTAAAGCTGTACGTTGTTTTAATAAGGCGATTGCAGTAGAGCCAGAGCTTGCATTAGGATATGAATGTAAAGGAAGTATCTTTCTAAGTTTGAAGATGTACAATGAAGCCTTAGAAATTTATAAGAAAGTTTTAGTGTTAGAGCCAGATAATATAGGAGCTACTTACTGCATGGGACTCCTAAATGGCTTATTAGGGAATTATGAGACAAGCTTGGAGTACTATAATACTTACTTAGCACAGAGAAAAACAGACTCAAATGCTTTAGCAGAAAGGGGAACCGTTTACTATCTAATAGGTGAGGAAGAACTTGCTAAAAAAGACGTCAAAAAGGCATATAAGTTAGAGCCAGATAATAAGATAATCGAAATGATTAATCAATATATTAAATAGGGTATTGATGTAGGTTGTCCTTTAGGTCATGTTACTTAAAGGACAACCTTATTTTTATTCATTTATATGCTCAAGTCCTGTATTAAGGATAGCAGTTACATGTGAGTCTGCTAAAGTATAATAAACAACTTTTCCTTGTTTACGTGATTTAACAAGATTATATGCTTTTAATACACGAAGTTGATGTGAAATGGCTGAATGCGTCATTCCAAGACAAGCTGCTAAATCGCATACGCACATTTCAGAACACTTTAAAGCGTGTAGCAGTTTAATACGAGTAGGATCTCCGAAAATTTTAAAAAGCTCAGATAGTTTATTAATAATTTCAGGGGGGAGCATTTGACTTGAAGCTGCTTGTACAAGGTCCTCATGGATGATTGTACAAGAGCATATATCTTCTTTTCGTGACATATAAGCACCTCTTTTTTGTGTGAAGGACACATCATCATAATAGTATGTTTTAAATATTAGCCTACAGACTTTTCCTAAGACTGTCAAGTGATGGTGATGCTTTTCTATGATTTTGAAATGGTGAGTGCAAAAGATGAAGAATTTAAATGAAGAAATATGAAATATTATTGATAATCTAAGGATAAGGATGTACTATGAAGTTATAATAGTATAAAAATTATAATAAATTAGACGATGCAGAAAAAGGGGAAGTATGGATGCTTAATTTTGATGATGAATTACAAAAGTTTAAACCGATACTAAATATTAATGGGATTGAAGAAGAAATAGCAACTGAGGATATGAGAGACATCATTGACCTTATAAAAGTTTATGTAGGAGAAAATAAATTGATAGATAAGGAGTCCTAGTAGATGGCGTATATATGTCCTTATTGTGGAAATAGAGAACAAGGTAGTTTATATTGTAGTAGATGTCTAAGAAAAATAGAGTGGGTTCAGGAGATAGATCATAAAAGTAGCTTTTATTATAATAAAGGTTATGAAGCAGCATTAACGAGGAATCTAACATTAGCGATTAAGTATTTAAATAAAGCATTAGTGCTTAATAAGTATCATATAGAAGCTAGAAATTTATTAG
>JAHLFQ010000193.1 GCA_018883705.1 Candidatus Cellulosilyticum pullistercoris | reverse complement strand
CTACGTATTCTTTAGTAGGTGATAAACCATTCCATGAAGTAAAACTATACTGAATAATAGCAATGATAGGATAAATCCCAAAGGTAAATAATAAAAGTAATGGACAAAAAAGAAAGAAGCTTATAAGCTGTTTTTCTTTTTTATTAATATTATTTTGCATATTCATTAACTGCTTGAGCCCACTTAGTCTCTAATTGGCTCACATAATCTGCATAGCTTTCATATTGGTCAGGATATAATCCCATATTAACGACTTGTTGAAGCACATCTGTTAACCTTGCAACTCCAACTTCATTTGCAATACTACTATAAAGTGCCTCTGTTTCTGGTGTTTCTGAGCCTGCTGTTAAAACAATATTATTGTTTTCAAAAAGCTCCTTTTCTTCAGGTGTAAAATCTGCTTTTGCTGGAGACATTCCACCTAAATCATCAGCATACCCACTAGCTGCTGAGATAAAGAAATCTAAGAAAGCTCTTGCCGTCTCTTTATTATCACTATTAACGTTAATTCCCATTACTTCTGGTGCCCCAAAGGCAATACTTGTTTTCCCTTCAAACATAACTGGAAGTGGAGCAATTTTAATAGCCTCACTATTTCCTGCTAATTCAGCAATAGCTTTTGCATCTTGAGAGCCTTTCATCATCATAGCAATTTTGCCCTCTGCTAACATTTGTTTTCCTTGTGCAAAATCCATTGTTACAGGGTCTTGTTCAGTATAACCATTTGATGCTAACTCATAGAATAAATCCATCACTTCTCTTATAGGTTGTCCTTCTTCAAAAGCAGTCCCTTTTTCTAAAATAGCTGATTTGTACTGGTCACCCCCGAATGATGTGAGTGTTCCACCCCATACGCCAAGACCTGTATTATAATTGGTGAAGAAAGGAATAGCATCTGTATTTTCCTTAATTTTTTGACAAGCCTCCAAAAGTTCTTCTACTGAAGTTGGCATGCTGGTAATCCCTGCTGCTTCAAAAACTTCTGTATTATAAATAATACCAAGTGAGTTAATTGCTGTTGGAAGTCCATATGCAATTCCTTCATAATCAGCCTCTGTTACATCAATGTATGCCTCTGAAAGTTCCTCTACTTTTCCAAGTGGTTCAAAGTAATTTGGATACATATCAGGACTTCCCGACATACTAAATGGCACCATTAATACATCACCATAATCTGTGGTATTCATACGTGTTGTAATATAATTATCATAGTCCGTAGAAGACTCCCAAATAATATCTGTTACTTCTGGATAACGTGCGATAAAGTCTGCTTCAATTTTTGCAAATAGTTCTTCTGCATCTGTACGACCTGTTACAACCGTTAAGGTGCCACCTATACCATTTGCCATTTCTACAGATTCATTGTTACCTCCACAGCCTGTAAGCATACCTGTTAGCATAACTGAAATAAGGGTTAATGCCCCTATCCATTTTTTCATTTTATTTTCCTCCTGATACTCTCTCTTGTTGATTATCAAAATAATGTGCTTTAGTAAGATTAAAGTGAACTTTAATAGCGTCACCCACCTTAAAGATTTTGTCATTATAATTTTTAGCTACAAATTTGCAATTTTTATATTTTAAATGCAGCAAGGTCTCGCTTCCTAGATATTCAACCTTTTCAAGTAAAGCCACTAAATGTGTTTCTTTTTCTGCATCTATTTCAATATGTTCACTCCTAATCCCTAGCTTATAATCTTGATTTTTTTCTAAGAGGTTTTCATTTACTCGAGGCTCTATGGCTTCATCTAAAAGTATGCCAAATTCAGTCCTTCGGCATTCAAATAAATTAATACTAGGTCTTCCTATAAATTGTGCAACAAAAAGATTCTTGGGCTGATGATAGATTTCAAGTGGTGAACCTATCTGCTGAATTTTTCCTTGATCTAAGATGACTAAACGATCTGCCATCGTCATAGCCTCTATCTGGTCATGGGTCACATAAAGCATTGTTGCGTGAAGCTTTTCATGTAGTGCTTTGATTTGAGTAGACATATTGTCTCTTAACTTTGCATCAAGACTTGAAAGTGGCTCATCCATTAAAAATAACTTTGGTTTCCTTACCATGGCTCTTGCAAGAGCAACCCTTTGTCTTTGACCTCCTGAAAGCTTTTTAGGCTTCACTTTAAGATAGGGTTCCAGTTCTAAAAGTGCAGCTGCCCATCTTACTTTTTCATCAATTTGCTGTTTAGATTCTTTTCTAATTCTCATCCCAAATGCAATATTTTCATAGACTGTTAAATGGGGAAGTAGTGCATAATTTTGAAAGACCATTGAAACATTTCTATCCTTTGGTAATTGATCTTGTATGGACTGCCCATCTATCAAAATATCTCCACTTGTTAGTGCTTCAAATCCACATATTAACTCTAATAAAGTAGATTTTCCACTCCCACTTGAACCAACAATAACAACGAGCTCTCCCTCTTTAACCTGTAGTGTAAAATCCTTTAAAGCATAGCCTGCATTTTCTTTATACTTTTTTGAAACCTGTTTAAATTCAATAGTTCCCACGTGCCATACCACCTTTAACCTTAAAGCTGAGCACATTATATAAAACTTTTATATTTTATATCAAGAATTTAACATTATAACAGTACTTGTAATTTTATACAGATTACTCCACTCACCACATATAAAAAGGGTGTTACATCACTCATCTTAATCGATTAGTGATGTAACACCCTTGCTAACTTATTTTTCTAGTCACTCATTATCCTTCGATCATTTCCATAAATCTATGAAGCATAGTTGCTACTTCAGCTCTTGTAGCTTGTGCTTTTGGATTGCAGTTATTCTTATTATCCCCTTGAATAATACCTGCTTTTTGCATAAACTGCATTGCTTCTGTTGCCCAAGCTGATATTTTAGCTTGGTCATTAAAGCCTGCTTCACTTTCATTTTGTGGAAGCTCTAAATCCATAGCTTTTACATAATTATAGAGCATAACTGCTATTTGTTCACGTGTGATAGAACGATTTGGCGCAAATACGCCTGTACCAACACCATTTACAATGCCCTTTTCAGTTGCCCAAAGAACGGCATTTTCATACCAGCTACCCGCTTTAACATCTTTAAATCCATTCTCTCCTGATACGGCTAATTCACCAGCTAAGCGATGTAATACTGTTGCAAACATGGCTCTTGTCATATCCTCGTTTGGTGCAAAGCTTCCTTCACTAACACCTTTTAAGAGACCCTTATCTACAACATATGAAATGG
>JAHLFQ010000192.1 GCA_018883705.1 Candidatus Cellulosilyticum pullistercoris | reverse complement strand
TCATCGGCTTTGTACTCGCCATGCTTCTTCAATCTGGTTTTGTTTGTTGTAATCTTCTTTTTTATGTGCTTAATTTTGTTGATCTTCACATCGATTTAAATCACTGGATTCTTAAGCCCTGCTTGGCAGCTTTTGTTTCTTCTTTTATTGCTACTACCTTCAATCACTATTTATTTATAAATGCCTTACCTCATTTTATGAGTACTATTTTTTCCATTCTTACTTTGGCTACTACCTACCTCATGTGCCTTGTTTTAATCGGATCTTTCTCAATTAAAGATATCAAAAGCTTTATGGGTGCTAAATAGCACCCTTTTATGATGCCTCATTTTATTATCTACTTTATCTAACTACTTATTTTCACCCTTAATGAACGCCATATGTTCCTTAATGCACTTTTCGTAGCCCTCTATTGTTGGACTATAATAAGTTTTATCCACTAAGGCATCTGGCATATATTGCTGCGCCACATAATGATGTGGATAATCATGTGCATATAAATACCCTATACCATGCTCTAGGGCTTTAGCACCACTATAATGTGAATCTCTTAGGTGACTAGGGACAGTACCTATCTCACCATGCTCTACATCAGACATTGCCTTATTAATAGCTAGATAACTTGCATTACTCTTTGGTGCTGTAGCCACATAAGTAGCTGCCTGACTTAAAATAATACGCCCTTCTGGCATCCCAATTCTTTCAACAGCTAACATGGCATTAGTTGCTACCACCAGGGCTTGCGGATCAGCATTACCTACATCTTCACTTGCACAAATAACAATGCGCCTTGCAATAAACTTAGGATCTTCTCCTGCTGCAATCATTCGTGCTAGATAATGAACTGCCGCATCAGGGTCACTTCCTCTCATACTTTTAATAAAAGCTGAGATAACATCGTAATGGTTGTCTCCTTTTTTATCATATACAAGCGCCTTCTTTTGCATACATTCTTCCAAGACACTTACCGTAATATGTACTTTACCATCTGCTTCTCTACCCGAGGTCATGACAGCAAGTTCAATGGCATTTAATGCACTTCTGGCATCTCCACATGTTCTAAGTGCTAAATATTCTAGTGCATCTTCTTCTATTTCTGCATGATAGGCACCTAGCCCTCTTTCTTTGTTATATACCGCTTCTCTTATAATGACCTTAATATCTTTATGACTAAGCGGCTTAAGTTCAAAGACAAGAGATCTAGATATAAGTGCTCTATTAACTTCAAAATAAGGATTTTCAGTCGTTGCGCCAATTAGCACTAAAGTACCATCCTCTGTATAAGGTAACAAAGCATCTTGTTGCGCTTTATTAAAACGATGAATTTCATCAATGAAAATAATGGTCTTTTTCCCTGTCATCCCTCGTTGCATTTTTGCTTCTTCTACTGCTTTTATAATTTCAGCTTTACCACTAGTCGTTGCATTTAAAATAATAAAATGTGCTTTTGTTGTACTAGCAATTACCTTTGCAATAGTGGTTTTACCTGTTCCGGGTGGCCCATAAAAAATAAGAGACTGCAATTTATCTGCTTTAATCGCACGATAGAGCAGCTTGTCCTCACCTAAAATATGCTGCTGCCCTACTATTTCACTTAACTTGGTTGGTCTCATACGAGAGGCTAAAGGAGATTCTTCTTTACTCTTTTTCTCACCCATATAGTCAAATAAATCCATATGACGTCCTCCTTACTATTTCATTGTTAAGTACCTATTATATCTCTCTTATTATAGAAGATAGAGGCACTTTCTTCAAATAGAAGTATTTAAAATATGTTTAAATCCACATACGATAAAATGGCTTTAACCTGCATTTGTTTACAGGCTAAAGCCATCATTTATTTTATCTTCTCTATAATAGACCTAAGAATCAGAATCATTATGGGATAATTTATTTGAGTCTAATTGATTAACGCCTTGTGCTATCTGATTTAATAGGTAGAGCCTACTTATCACATCTTTTCGCTCTTTATCGTCTATTTCATCGGATTTTAATAGCATCTTGACTTCATCTTTAATGCCGTCTGTTAAATCTTCCATTTGGTCATTCATATAATCCGTACATCTTTTTATAGTCCCTATCATTTCTTCTATCTCTGATTTCATCCCCTCTAGTGCCCTAGCTGCATCTCCCATTTCATCTTCTAACTCTAGTAAAGTTTCAGAAATAGGTTGGCCGAAATCTCCATGTGCAACCGTATCTACATAATGGGTAATCTCATTAATACGATTAGCCATTTGCCTTGCCACAAAGTACATGACTATTAAACCTATCGTACCAATAATCGTTGTTACAGTTAATAACCCAACATTAAATGCTCTTAAAGCACTTAATACTTCATCGCTATGACTTACTAGTGCAATAGACCAACCTATATTAATAGGTGCATAACTTATGTAATTTTGTTCTCCAGTCTCTGGCTTTATACAATAGTCAATGCCACTTTCTCCTGCTAACATCTTTTGATACACTTTATAAATATCATTAAATCCCGAGAGCTCTTTCATCTCATCCATTGTTTTATGATCCTTTAAGATTTTCTCATCAGAATGAATCACCATATTGGCTGTAGAATCTAAAATCATAAATTCATCACTTATTCCAGCTTCGGTAAGTATGTATGTAAAACTTTCCACATTCTCTATACCTATTATAGCCCCTATAACCTGTCCATCGCTACTTATAAGGGGCGTGGCAATAGCAAACACAGTTTCATTTTCTAGCTTAATGGCAGACGAAGAAATAACTTTACCTTTTAGTACTTCATCTAGCTCTATATAATCTGCTATCTTCTCCCTTAATCCATCAGCTCCATAAAAATTTCCGCTAAGATCCACTAGCGCAATGTCTTTAAAACCTAAAAACTTATTCAGTGTAGTGATAATAGAAAGTTTCTTTTCTATAGAAGCATTTTGATCTATAAGTGTAGGCACTGTAGCTAGCTTTTTTATCTTTTCTCGTTTTTCTTCTAATATAATATTTACTTTATCTGCTGTATCTGTTGCTACACGCGCTAAGTTTTTTAATGCACTCTCTTCTATTATCTTTTTACAGATTTTGTTTGCCACAAAACTACACACAATAGATCCAATAACTAGTATTACTCCAAAACATACAACTAACTTATTCTTTACACTTAATCGTTTTCTCATCCTAATTCTCCAAGTATAGTCTCGTGATTTCATTGGTAAATAATTGTATTAATCATATCATATTATCTTCTTATCCTAAAAGTCTTATACAATTTTTCATAATTGAGCATTTGTTTATAATATTTTATTTACTTAATTCTCCACACTCTTCCCTTATTCGTCATATAATATACCGTATCACTTAATATAAACTGAAAATACTTAAATTTTATTGACTTTTCGCCATTTTTATTCTATAGTAGTACCAAATAACACTACTAAGGATGATAGTATGAACTTCAACAACACATTACACAAATTAGGCTTTACACCTATTGAAGCAACTGTTTTCATCACACTTTGCAAACACGGCTCATTGACAGGCTATGAGGTTGCCAAACTCACTGGTATTTCTCGGTCTAATGTTTATGCAGCACTTTATAGCTTACACGAAAAAGGAAAATGCCAGCTTTCTGAAGGTGAGACAACTAAATATGTCGCTATCTCAAAAGAAGAACTTCTTCTTTCTACACAAAGAGAGATGTCCAAGACTATAGAAGAAATTGAGCGATTCTTCCCAAACTCTATAGAAAGTCAAGAGCCTTACGTTACGATAAGAGGCTATACTAATGTGCTTGATAAAATTAAAAATAGTATTGCTCTTTGCAAATCACACCTCTACCTACTTTGTTCTGCCGACACTGTTAATTTATTTAAAGAGGAACTAATAGCCATCAGTCACAGATGCCGCATTCGTATTATTTGTGAAAAAGATTTATTTATAAATGATTCTATTACTATTTATAATCGTCAAAAGGATCCAATCGGTTTTCATATGATTATAGATACTAAATCTGTTATTACCGGCGACCTTGACTTAGATCATGCTCAATGTCTTTTTTCCAAAAACGATTCATTAGTTCGCTTAATGCGTGAATCCTTTGTAACTGAATTAGAAATGATTGCACTTAAAGTGCATTAAACGATTAAGGAGGAAATTATGCATACTTTACACGGTAGTTTTACTACAGAAACAAACTTCTTTGAAGATCATGATGTTTATGACTTAATTAACCAATATGGAAGTCCTCTCTATATTTATAACGAAAATATACTAAGAACGCGTTGCAAAGAAATGAAACACCTTGTAACTTATAAAAACTTTGTTCCTCATTACTCTATTAAAGCTAATACTAATATTCACTTATTAAAAATTATTCGTGAAGAAGGTTTACATGCAGATGTGATGAGTCCTGGTGAAATCTTCCTTGCTCTTGAAAGTGGTTTTAAACCAGAAGAACTTTTCTTTATTCCCAATAACGTTGTAGCCGAGGATATGACCTATGCCATCGAACGCGGCATTACAACCAGCGTGGATTCATTAGATCAATTAAAACTTTATGGTACATTAAATCCTGGTGGTAAAGTAGCTATTCGTTTTAATCCTGGTATAGGAGCAGGTCATCATGAAAAGGTCATAACAGGTGGTAAAAAAACAAAATTTGGTGTTAACCCAGAAATGATTCCAGAAGTAAAACGTCTTCTTGAAACCTATAACCTCACTTTAATAGGTATCAATCAACATATTGGTTCATTATTTATGGATGGTAAGCCTTACATTGACAGCCTCTCCTCTATCTTAGATATTGCACGAGCTTTTGATGATCTAGAATTTATCGATCTTGGTGGTGGCTTTGGTGTTCCTTACCACAAACAAGATGGTGAAGCTAGATTAGATATTAAAACACTTGGAGAAGCTTTAGACCCTGTCCTAAGCTGTTTTGCTTCTGAATATGGCAAGGACGTTCAGTTTCAAATTGAACCTGGTCGTTATATTCCTTGTGAGTCTTGCCTACTCCTTGGCAAAGTAACAGCAACAAAAACAAATGCCAATCATTATTATCTTGGTTGTGATATAGGATTTAATGCACTTCAAAGACCTATTATGTATGATTCTCATCATGATATTGAAATTTACTCTAAGGATGCTAAATCTACTACTTTAATGCCTTTTACAGTAGTAGGTAATATCTGTGAGAGCGGGGATATCTTAGCTAAAGACCGTATGCTTCCAAGTACAACTTGTCTTGGTGATCTGATTGCAATGATGGATGCTGGTGCTTATGGTTATAGTATGGCCTCTTGCTATAATCAACGTTTTAGACCAGCTGAAATTCTCATTTGCTCTAATGGATCAGTTAAACAAATTAGAAAACGTGATACCTTTGAGGACTTACTCCGTAATATGTTATAAATAAAAGGAAGCCAAACTCTACTGGCTTCCTTTTTATTTATCAATATCTTTAGTTCATAAAAAATAGACCTGTGATATTAATCACGCTATAAATAAACGATATATGTTATAATCAACGCCTATTTTAATTTTTTATTTTGTTTAATTATTTTTATCATACAGTGTATTATATTAAATAATTACAGGAAGGAATGATATATTGTTATTTAAAAGATATGAATTTCTATTTCTATATACTATTTTTATAGTTTTACTATCATCCACAGTTTATCTACTTCATTGGCTACTTCTTCTTATATCTTTTTAAACTTACCCATCTTCTTTTGTATCTCAACAAAAATTAATGGCGAAATAGATAGTAGTATGATTAAAACCCAATGCCAAAAATTGAGTGATACTAAGTTTAAAACTTTAGCTAGTGGCGTTATCATAGTCAAAGCCGCCATTATAATGGTTCCCATGATCGTTGTACTCAGTAACAGCTTATTACTTGTAAAATTAATTTTAAAAATAGAAAGGTGACTTCTACAATTATACATATGTACAATTGTGGTTAAGCCCATAACTACGAATGTCATTGATTGTGCGATAGCAGGGCTTGATTTTACATCACCAATATCAAAGCGTGATCCTATGTAAACGGATAAAAGTGTTGCTATAGTGAAAACAACTGAAATGGTAATGATTTTATTAATCATACCATCAGCAAAAATACTTGTTCCTTTTTTTATTGGAGATTGTTTCATAATATCAGGCTCTGCCTTTTCTACACATAAGCTAAAGCCAGGTATACCATCTGCAACAACTTTGATAATCAGTAACTGAATGGCTGTAACAGGCGCTCCCCACCCAAAAATAAGCGAAAGCAATACAATCGTTACAGCAGACACATTACATCCAAGCATGGCATAAATGGATTTTCTGATATTTGAATACACTCTACGCCCTTCTTGTACAGCTGTTACAATGGTTGAGAAATTGTCATCAAGCAAGATCATATCTGAGGCTTCTTTTGCCACATCCGTACCAGATCCCATAGCAATTCCCACATCTGCTGCTTTTAATGCAGGTGCATCATTGACCCCATCACCAGTCATAGCGACAATTTCACCTGTTTTTTGAAATGCCTTGACGATCCTAATTTTATCCTCTGGAGACGTTCTGGCAAATACACGATAATCACCAACAACATTTTCTAATTCCTGATCAGACATAGCATTTAATGTAGAACCATCCATAATTTTTTTATCCCCATATAAAATTCCAATTTCCTTTGCAATAGCTTTTGCAGTGTTTAAATGGTCCCCTGTAATCATAACTGTTTTTATTCCTGCTTCTTTTGCTACCTGTACTGCATGAGCACTTTCTACTCTTGGAGGATCAATGATACCAACTAATCCATAAAATGTTAAGTCATTTTCTAAATAAGCCTCATCAAGTTCTTGTGGTAGTTCTGCATAATACTTATAAGCTACACCAATCACTCGAAGTGCCTTTCCTGCAAATGAATCATGAACAGATTGGATTTTTCTATATAAAGCATCACTATATTTTACTGGCAAACGATCAATTGCACCCTTGGTGATAGAACAATACCCCCCTTTTGTTTTGTATAATACTGTCATACGCTTTCTTGTAGAGTCAAAAGGAATTTCATGTATTTTTTCATATTCATTCAGCTCACTAGATAAATTCTTGATTTTAGCCTTGGCTAAATTCGCTATTGAAAGTTCTGTCGGATTACCTATTGTACTGTCCTTTATTACCTCTGGGCTACTTGCTAATAAAAGTAGCTTTAGAAGATGGTATTCATCCTCATTAAATGAATCGGTTGCATCTTTAGGCTCTGTTTTGGTCGTCCATACTTTTTCTATGCGCATTTTATTTTGAGTTAGTGTACCTGTTTTATCAGAACAGATGACAGAGACATTACCTACCGTTTCTACTGCTGTAGGTGTTCTAACGATTGTATTCTTTTTTGCCATATTGCTAATACCATACGAAAGTGAAATGGTGACAACAACAGGCATCACTTCAGGAATGGCTGCCACAGCAACTGAAATGGCAACCATCAGCATACTTGTAATGTCATAACCATACATCCACCCAATCACCAAAGAAAAAAGAGCCGCAATAATGGCAACAATACTCAAGGTTTTACCAAGTTTTTGCATTCTGATTTGTAGCGGTGACAAACCTGCATGTTCCTCAGCAAGTAATTTTGAGATTCGACCTATTTCTGTACTCGTACCTGTACGAGTAATCACAGCCGTACATTTTCCAGCAACAACCAAAGAACCTGAGAAAATCATATGCTTACGGTCAGCAATTACTGCATGTTCATCCGGTACAGAATAAGCATCCTTAGATACGGGTTCACTTTCCCCTGTGAGTAGAGATTCATCTACCAATAAACTTAGCTCATCTATGATACGAGCATCAGCAGGTATTCTATCACCTGTACTCAAAAGGATGATATCACCTGGAACTAATACTTCAGAGTCTATATGTTCTATTTTTCCATCACGAAGCACTTTACTTTTTTGAACATTATATTCTTTTAGTGCCTCCATAGACTTTTCAGCTTTTACCTGTTCACGAACAGAAAGTATAATATTCAAGATGATTATCCCTGTAATTACTAACGGTTCTGTCAGGTTATCTGGATGATTGGTTAGTGCTACATAGGTAGATAGAATAACAGCAACCAAAAGTATGATGATTGTTATGTCCTTAAAAGAGGCAAGAATATGTTGTAAAATAGATTTACCCTTATCTCCGTTTAAGGTGTTTGCTCCATAGGTTTCAAACCTTTTTTGTGATTCTTGTTTAGTTAATCCCTGTTGTACGACATGATTTAAATCCGATAAAACATCGTTTAGATTTAAACTTTCGTATTTCTTCATTTTTCTTCTCCTTTCAAACAAAAAAGAGCCAATCGAACAACCATAAAGCCTGAGGTTGATCTATTGACTCTAATAATTATTTATTCCGGCGAACAAATAACCACGTTTATTAAATTTATGCTTAATTTAGCACGATTTATTTTTATTGTCAAGTCTAAAATAAATTACTAAGCTGAATGAGTATGCAAGCATGTTAGCTTAATAGAAATCTCCTAATTGTGTATATACTTGATTATGTATGTAAAGGAGACTATAATACATAGAATACATACAAATTCTATTATTGTCATATAGTTAATATGGAGGTAACAAAAAATGACTAAAGCATTAAAAGACCATAAAGCTTGGAGTGCTTCTGGCTTATTGGTCGCTATTGGGATTGTTTATGGAGATATCGGAACATCACCTATGTATGTTATGAAATCTATTATACATGGTAATGGTGGACTCTTAAATATAAGTCCCGATTTTATTCTTGGTTCATTATCACTTGTGATTTGGACATTAATCTTGTTAACAACATTAAAGTATGTCATGATTGCTATGCAAGCAGATAATCATGGTGAAGGTGGCATTTTCTCATTATATAGTTTAGTGAAGCACTGCGGAAAATGGCTGATTATACCAGCTATGATTGGTGGCGCCGCACTATTGGCTGATGGTGTCTTAACCCCTGCCGTAACTGTTACAACTGCCATTGAAGGATTAAAAAGTGTAGACGTTATCGAGAAAATCATTGGCGATAATCAAAATATTATTATTGTTACTGTTATTATCATTATCTCATTATTATTTTTAATTCAACGTTTAGGAACAAGTTCTATTGGTAAAGCATTTGGTCCAGTCATGACGTTATGGTTTTGTATTCTAGGACTAGTAGGCTTCATTAATATGCTTGGTCATTTAGAAGTTCTACGTGCTTTTAATCCAATTAGAGCTATTCAGGTTTTATTTGGGCCTTATAATAAGGCTGGTTTTATGATTTTAGGCAGTGTCTTTTTAGCTACAACTGGTGCCGAAGCACTTTACTCTGATATGGGACATGTAGGTAAATACAATATTTATTTAAGTTGGCCTTTTGTAAAGATTTGTTTAATATTAAATTATTTAGGTCAAGGAGCTTGGTTGTTATCTCATCAAGGTTCAACCTCACTCGCTTCGATTGAAGATATGAACCCTTTCTTCTTAATGGTTCCTGATACTTTTAGAGTAGGAATGGTTATTATTGGTACTCTTGCTGCAATTATCGCATCTCAAGCTTTAATTACAGGAGCTTTTACATTAGTTTCTGAAGCAAGTCGCTTAGATTTGATGCCACATCTTCAAATTATCTATCCATCTTCTACTAAGGGACAACTGTATATTCCGCTAGTCAATCATAGTTTGTGGCTTTCTTGTTTATTGGTTGTACTATATTTTCGAACTAGCGCCAACATGGAAGCTGCTTATGGTTTATCGATTACAATAACTATGCTAATGACAACACTATTATTATTCGAATACTTAAAGAAAATTAAAAAGGTACATTTTCCATCTTATCTATTCCTATTATTCTTTGGTGGATTAGAAGGTGCTTTCTTCTTAGCAAGCTTAACTAAGTTTACTCATGGTGGATATATTGCTCTATTAATTGCTTTCTTACTCTTTATGATTATGATTGTATGGTATCGAGGAACTGCAATAGAAAAGGACCAATTGGTGAAGTTACCAATCAAGGACTATATCCCTATGTTTGACAAACTGCGACAAGACGAACATGTACATAAAGTAGCTGATAATCTTGTATTCTTAACAAATGCTAAAGATAGTGAAAATATTGATCGAGATATTTTATATTCTATTTTTGATAAAGGAAATAAAAAAGCTAAAGCTTATTGGTTTGTAAGTGTTTCCGTTACTGATGATCCTTATACATTAGAATATTCAGTAGAGAAACTTTATACAGATTATATTTATAGAGTTCATCTTTATTTAGGATTTAAGGTCGAACAAAGGGTAAATGTCTATATGCGCCAAATCGTTAATGATTTGATTAAAACAAATGAACATTTACCTCAAAGTGGATGTTATTCTATTTACGGTGAACAACAAGTTGGAAACTTTTCTTTCTGTATGATTCACAAACATTTGGTACCAGAAAGTGATATTTCAGTCTTTAATCGTATGATGATTTCTATGAAATATACTATTCGACATTTTGCTGGATCTCCTGCAAAATGGTATGGTCTAGAAAACACTTCTCTTTTAATTGAAAATGTACCTTTATTCATAAAATTAAAGAAAACACCTCAAATCCAACGTATACAATCAATCAAAAATTGATAAGGTTAATTAAAAATGAATTTAACAAGTATAAAAAAATAGGATAACAGCAATGTTATCCTATTTTTTTATACTTAAAACTTGTACTTTAATAGCATATCAATTTTCTAATTCAATCTGTGTATTAGAATGGTTATTTAATCCTTAAATTAGAAATCAAATATAATGTAATACTTAACAGCTTTGTCATTCTATACAATTTTTTAATTCATATTTTTAATATTATTATGAATATAAATAATTTATCAGTATTATATATAGTATAAATATCATTGATGTTTAGTTATTAACTTTTATTTCCATTGACTTATAATTTCCATAATTTTATACATGAAAATAGCTAGTACCTAGGGTTAAATATAGTTACCACACTAAATCACCCGAAAGAAGGATACTA
>JAHLFQ010000191.1 GCA_018883705.1 Candidatus Cellulosilyticum pullistercoris | reverse complement strand
TCAAAGTAGTAACTTACTTCCCCTCTACCTTGAGTGATAGAGCGTAAATCTGTCGCATATGTATAAAGTTCTGATAGCGGTATTTCTGCAATAATCACTTGCCTAGTTCCTTTAAGTTCCATACCAATCATACGACCACGTCTTTTTTTCAGATCTCCCATAATATCTCCCGTATAAGTTTCAGGCACAGTAATCTCTACATGAGCAATAGGCTCTAATAGGGTAGGCTTTGCCTTTGTCATTCCTTCTTTAAAAGCAATGGTTGTTGCCATCTTAAATGCCATTTCAGAAGAATCTACAGGATGGTAAGAGCCATCTAGAAGAATCGCTTTTACTCCTACAACTGGATAACCTGCCAAAACCCCTTTTAAGACACTTTCTTCTAATCCCTTTTCTACTGCTGGGAAATATTGTTTAGGTACAGAGCCACCAAAAATCTTCTCTTCAAATATAAAAGGCATCTCTAAATCACCAGAAGGTTCAAATGCCATCACCACATCCCCATACTGGCCATGTCCTCCTGATTGCTTTTTATGTTTACCACGTACATTAGCTTTACTTTTAATGGTTTCACGATAGGGAGTGGTAGGGTTTTGTAAATAAACATCTACCTTAAACTTAGATTTTAACATACTAAGTATCACATCTATTTGTTGTTCACCAACGGCTGTAATAATCGTTTCATGTGTCTCTGTATTAAATTCAATAGAAAATGTCTGGTCCTCTGCCATTAACTTATAAAGGCAAAGTGACATTTTCTCTTCATCACCTTTTCCTGCTGGAAAAATAGCTTTTTTAACAACACCTTTAGGGAACTCTATTGAACTGTAAATTTTATCAAAACCCTTTTCTGCTAACGTATCTCCTGTCTTAGGATTCTTAAGTTTGGATGCTGCACCAATATCACCTGCATAAAGTATAGGCACTTCGTGTTGCTCTTTTCCTGAAAGAACATAAAGATGAGAAAGTCTTTCTACTTCTCCCGATTGACTATGCACCAAATGATCATCTGCTTTAATTTGGCCTGTTCTTACTTTAAAGAGAGAAAATTTTCCTATAAAAGGATCCACTAAGGTTTTAAAAATAAATAATGATGTCTTCTCTTCATTGCTACATGCCACTTTTTGAATCGTTTCAGTTCCACTTACTGTAGCATTTACCTTTAGCCCTTCTTCAGGTGATGGCAATAAAGAAATAATGGTATCCATTAATATAGTGACACCTATTCCATTTAAAGCACTTCCATAAAGGACAGGTACAATTTGCTTATTTAAAACGCCTTTTTTGTATGCTACTTCTATCTCTTCATCACTTATCTCTTCATCTGCAAAATACTTCTCCAGTAAAACCTCATCTGTCTCCGCTACTGCTTCCAAAATCATGGTACGAATAGGTTTAATTTCTTCTTTAAGGTGCTCTGGAAGTAGGCAAGTTATCATCTTATCTCCATCAAAACGCCTTCCTATCATTTTTAGGACATGTACATATCCGATAAATTGTCCCTCTTCATACCAAGGCACTTGAATCGGTGCAATGCTCGTGCCAAATTTCGCTTTACAGTCTAACAAAATCTTTTCTATATCTATATTTTGAACATCCATTTCCGTAATGTACAACATCTTAGGAAGATCTGCCTCTACTGCATACTCCCACGCCTTCTCTGTCCCTACTTCTACACCTGCAGACCCCCTAACTACAATCATTGCACTGTCTGCTACACTTAGAGCTTCTTTTACACCTCCTATAAAATCAAAATAACCTGGTGTATCTAATAGATTCAATTTATGGTCCTTCCACTCAATAGGAACAATAGATGTACGAATAGAACACTTTCTTTTAATCTCCTCTTGATCAAAATCACTTGCGGTATTTCCACTTTCTACTTTGCCTAATCTAGATGACATACCTGCTGCATAAAGCATTGCTTCACATAAGGTTGTTTTACCAGCTCCACCATGCCCTAAAAGAGCAACATTACGGATTTTTTTTGTTTCATAGACATTCATAAAATAGCCTCCTTCACAAAATAAAACCTGACCTGTTATCATTCTTATTTCACTCATTGTATGTTCATTCCACTTTTTAAGCACTTTTTATATTTTATCATTCATTTTATTTTTCTATTTGATAATATTCATGATTCTATTTATGAATTGTTTATCCTTTATTTTAAATATAAACAAAGAAGCTTGCTTATTTTATTCTAGGTTGTATTTTATTATCCTATTTATAGGGTCAGCACTCTCTTACCTTTTTACAAATTTATCTTAAATTAAAATAAGCTATGACTAGTGTTTACCAGTCATAGCTTGTTCTTCTAATATAATGGATATTTATCTAATAAGTTTTTTACTCTTTGTGCACATTCTACTTTATTACCTTCGAAATCTTTAAGCGTGCAATAAATAATATCTGCAATCTCTTCCATATCTGCTTCTTTTAATCCTCTTGTTGTAACTGCTGGTGTACCAAGTCGTACCGCACTTGTTACATTCGGAGAAGCTGGGTCAAATGGAATTGTATTTTTATTACAGGTAATACCGATTTCATCTAAAAGATGCTCAGCTTCTTTTCCTGTTACGTTCATACTTCTTACATCTAAACTCATAACATGATTATCTGTCCCACCAGATACAATTCTAAGTCCTTTAGCCATTAAAGCATTTGCTAAAGCTTGTGCATTTTTAATAATTTGCTCTTGATAGGCTTTAAATTCAGGCTCTAATGCTTCTTTAAAGCATACAGCTTTAGCTGCAATAACATGCACAAGTGGTCCCCCTTGAATACCAGGGAAAATAGCTTTATCAATCATTTTTGCATGTTCCTCATCACAAAGAATCATACCACCACGAGGCCCTCTAAGCGTTTTATGAGTTGTTGTTGTAACAAAGTGGGCATAAGGAATTGGACTTGGATGAAGTCCTGCTGCTACAAGCCCTGCAATGTGTGCCATATCTACCATAAGATATGCTCCCACCTCATCTGCTATTTCTCTAAACTTAGCAAAATCAAGAACTCTTGAATAGTTACTTGCACCAGCAATGATCATTTTAGGTTTATGTTCTATAGCAAGTGCTCTTACTTTCTCATAATCTAATGTTTCTGTTTCTGGGTCTACACCATAACTTACAACATGATAGTTTTTCCCTGACATATTGACTGGACTACCATGTGTTAAATGTCCCCCATGGCTAAGGTCCATGCCAAGTACAGTATCACCTGGTTTAAGTGCTGCAAAAAAGACAGCTTGATTAGCTTGAGAACCTGAGTTAGGTTGCACATTAGCATGTCCAGCACCAAATAATTTTTTTGCTCTTTCTCTTGCTAAATCTTCAATTTGATCAACAACCTCACAACCACCGTAGTAACGTTTACCTGGATATCCTTCAGCATATTTATTCGTTAGCGTACTACCCATAGCTGCCATTACCGCTTTAGAAACGAAGTTTTCAGATGCAATCAGTTCAATCTTATTATTTTGTCTTGCTGTTTCTTCTTTTATAAGATTCATGATTTCTGGGTCAATATTTTGTAATTCATCTAAAGTATACATTCTTTCCCCTCCTACATTTATAGATAAGTTTATATGATTTATCTAAATAAGCCTCATACTCTTAGGGTAAGGCTTGTTTATTCATATCAATTATTTTTTATCTATCATCATTATATATTAACTTGCTTTACGTTACCAACTTATTCTTTATTTCTACTCTGTAATAAGTATTTACTTAATATAAATGATCTGTTTTATTATAACTTCTTTTTATAATATCACTAAAATTATTTAATATTCAATACCTTTGTTATATTTAGAAATAGATAAGTTATTTTTTAAAGGCCCTATAGCTTTACACTCCATTTTACAAAGTGTATACTAGGTAATTATATTGACAGAAACAGAAAGGTTTTGAGATGCAAGCAGAAATAAACTATGAAAAAATTTTAAATTTTGCTGTCCATACTGGAGAATTAATGTTAAAAAGTGGAGCTGAAACCTATCGCGTCGAAGATACCATTACTCGAATTTTAAAAAGTCATCATTTTCATTCTGTTGATACCTTTGTTATTCCTACGGGTATTATGGTAACGATAGAAAGAGAAAACCTTTCGCTTTCTACAAAGGTTGTACGTGTTAAAAATAGAAGTACTAGGCTAGATCGTGTTGAAAGACTTAATCAACTTTCAAGAGATTATGTAGATGGCCTTATTACTTTAGATGAAGGTTATACACGCCTTAAAGAAATTGAACAATCCTCTAGCTATAACCCTTTCACTGTCATTTTCTGGATGGCATAAGTTGTAGTTTTTTTGCCGTTATGTTTAATGCAAGTTTTCTAGAATTTATTTTATCTTTCTTTATTGGCTTAGGTGTTGGATTCTTGCAATACAGGCTTGGTAGAAAACAAATTGTTAATTTCTTTGTACTTTTTATTTGCTCACTTTTCCTAGGTTTTTCTGTAATGCTTTGTGATTTTTTCTTCCCAGATACCTTAAATATAGAATCTATTGTCATCGGTTGTATTATGCCACTACTTCCTGGGGTTGCCTTTACTACCGCCGTACGTGATGCAATTAGCGATGAACTAATCTCTGGTATTGCACGTGGTGTTGAAGCACTCCTTATGGCTGTAGCCTTAGCTGCTGGTATCGGTATCTCTTTCAGTCTTTCATACTGGCTAGGAGGGTTATTATGATTCTTAGTATTTTAAGCGCTTTTATTTCAACAATAGGGTTTTCTATTGTTTTTCATGTACAAAAAAAACATCTACTCATTTGTGGCATGGTAGGTGCCATTAGCTGGACTATTTACTTATTATTAAATGATCAGGGTAATTCCTCTGTGTTTGCTTCTTTTTTAGCTACATTAGTTGTTACTACACTATCTTATTTATTAGCAAAGAAGCGCAAGACACCTATTACGGTTTTCCTTATTGCTGGTATCATTCCTTTAGTCCCTGGACTTGGTTTATATCGAATGATGTCTGCTTTATTAGATGAAAACTATTCACTAGCTCTTGATTACGCTACTTTAACCTTTGAGATAGCTGGCGTGATTGCAGGTGCTATTGTCATTGTATCTCTTCTTCCTTTGCTATGGAGAAAGCCTAGAAAAAAGTAGGCCTCATCTACTTTTTTATTCTATTTTTATATAACAATAAAAAAATGCTACAGGGCCTAAACAGGCCTTGTAGCATTTTTTACTTAAACTAATTAGAAGCTGCTGATTTACTACATCCACATGTTGCACAACTACATTTTGTACAACTATCACATGAATTATTACAACTATCACATGAATTATTTTTATTTCTGTTATCATTTCTTATTGTTACAGAATCTCTGCCAACTTCAAGTGGTCTAATGCTATTTTCAAGTAAGTCGCCACATACGAAATCTAAACAATCATTATTAGCTTCTTCAGCAGGTGTTAATTTAGGTGGAACAGTTAAGCCTTCATGTCTGAATTTGTATTGAACAAAGTAGATAGATTTAAAGTAAAGAGTTAAGCCAATTGAGAAACAATCCTCATCACGTGATACAACTTTAGCAAGTGCCTGAGCTGAAATACCTTGTTGAATGGTATTGTTAACAGGGAATTCCAAGAAACCTTCCATAGATTTATCACATTCTCTTAATCCTTGTTGGCTATTTACAAAGCCCATAAAACTAATACATGGAACAAGTTTATTACAGCCCATTGGATTTTCTGGAGCAAAAGCTACACCATAAGGTGTATAAAGGTCAAATGAAATACAAGATGGATTTGTACATGGATCATGTGCTGGGCATCTTTCATCGCCTAAATATCTTACAGTCATCATGCCTTGTTTAACAACTTTACAAGAGCAATCTATAACAGTCACAGCAAAAGTTACATCGATGTCTTTTAAGGTAATACGGCTTAAATTTGGTTTACATTTAGCAGGTTGAATTTCAGAAAATCTACAGCCACATGGGTCTACAAAGTTAAAGTCAATATCTACTACCTGAAGTTGAATTTTGTCTGCATCTACTAAGTCACATTTACTAAGTCCACTAAATAGAATGTCAGGTGTTCTTCTTGGCTCACCTTGACAAACATCTTGAAGTTCATCTACGCATACAGTACGGCAAAGATTAATACCACATTCGTCAAATACAGCTGGTGCTACCATCGTTAATAATTTAGGTTCTCCAATAGGAGGACACATTGCAGTCGCTTCAATAGGTGAAATTCTATTTTCAGCAGGGTGACAAATGTCACAGATACCTGCATTAGGTTTCTCAAAAAATTTCATGTCGTTATTACAACAACTTTTTTTCATAATTTAAAACCTCCTGTATGATTTCTAAAGTTGGAAATCATAATTTGTCGTTTCCAATACTATAATATGGAAATTCAAGTTTTTTGGTGACATATATGTATAAATTTATTTAGTATTCAATATATTAATATTAAGTTTAATATTATTTAAAATTATTACCTCAATTTATTATCACTCAAAGGAGGTTATTACTAAATGCCTTATATTTTTTATTCCAATCGTACGTTTTCCTTGATTGATTCCACTCCTAAAAATGGTGTCTTTTGTCAAATTTTCTCATCTAACTATTCACCTAAGCCTATTCAAATTCAGTTCCAAAGCACACAAGAATATAGCGCTCATATGGATCATACAGGTAAACTCTATGTAGCAACCATGCCAGATACTTCTCATCTAAACTACTATACCTTTGAAAATAATCGTTTCATTAAAAATACTTTAGTTTCAAATAATAGTTCTAACTACACCCTTTCTTCTCCTATGATTTACACTTTACAAGATGTGCCCTATATTACCTACCTTTCTAACCAAGCACATTCTAATACTTATAACTTCGTTCAAGAGAACTTACTTCAGCCTCAACTTACAACACTACTTACCAGCTATACCCGTCCTGAACATATTAAATATTTTGTAACCTCAGATGCAATCTATATCTTTTATATTACTTTTGATGAAGTCTACCAGCTCAATGCACTTCAAATTACCCCTACTGCTGTTAAGCCTATTATTTATCTTAAATCTTCCCAACCTATTGTTGATTATAGTATATGTCTAGATAAGTACACTCTTCATATTACCTATGTTGCTGAGCTTCATGGTAAATATCAGCTCCTTTACTTCAATACAAGAGATCAAACCATTACTTCACTAGCTACAACTCAATACCCACCTCAGCCTGTTATCTTTTGCTATTATCACGCGCTTTGGATTAATGCCATGATTGAGCATAAGCTCCAAATGTTTATTTCTATAGATCAAGGCCAGAACTTTAGCATTCCTGTTACTTCCTCTTTACAAAATAATATTCATCGCTGTCACTTTTTGACTCATAACTCCTCGTCTCTCATTGCGCATGAGCTTTATGCGGCTATTGGCTCTAGTCTTAAACTTTGTACCATTGCTATGGCAGATGTAGAACACTTCCATTCAGATACCACCGTTTCTCCTGAATTAGAACTATTACTAGAAGGACTTGTTCTTGCTTCACACTCTAAAATAGTAGCTCCTGCTCCCACTTCTCCTCTTACAAAAGAACCTTCATCTTCCTCCTCAAAGCATCTACATGCTTCTAATAAGGTCCCCGCATCTAATACACTAAATGATGCTACAGCCGCTTTTATGAACGAATTAAGTGGCTGGGACCTTCCCCCACGTATCTAGCTTTTTTTACAGCTAAAGAGGTCCATTTTTTATCTCTTTAGCTATACATTTTAGTCTATCAAATATTATAACTCTTTGACTTTACAAACGATTCTTTTTTGCTATACTAGGTAATATTGAATTATTATCTAAAATTCTATACATAGGAGAAAGTGGTATGAAAATAGTCATTATTGGAATCGGAAAAGCAGGCTT
>JAHLFQ010000190.1 GCA_018883705.1 Candidatus Cellulosilyticum pullistercoris | reverse complement strand
TGGGTACAGTGATAGAATTAACAGAAACGAAGAAAAAACAATATGCCCCTCAGCTTTATGACTTAACAGAACTACAAAGAGATGCCAATAAATACTTTGGTTATAGTCCTAAACAAACTTTATCTATTATGCAAAGGCTTTATGAACATTATAAGGTACTCACTTATCCAAGAACGGATTCTCGTTATATTTCAGAAGATATCGTGCCTACACTGAAAGAAAGGCTCAAAGCAGTTGCCATTGGACCTTATCGTAGTTATGCAAGTGAAGTCATCAGCAAGGGCTTTAAGGTAAGTAAAAACTTTGTAGATAATAGCAAAGTATCTGATCATCATGCGATTATTCCAACAGAAGAAAGTGCGGAGCTAAGTCGTTTAAGTAGTGAAGAACGTAAAATCTATGATTTAGTGATCAAGCGTTTCTTAAGTGTTTTAATGCGTCCTTGTGAGTACACTCAAATGAATGTCGCAGTTGAGGTGGCTGGTGAACACTTTATAGCAAAAGGCAAGAATATACAAGAAAAAGGATGGAAAGCCCTTTATGAGCAAACTATGGAATCAGATGAAGATGAAGAAGTAAAGGATCAGACCTTACCGGCTCTTAAAAAAGGAGACACTTTAAAGATCATAAGTGTAAGCAAAAACAAATGTCTTACAAAAGCACCAGCACGCTTTAATGAGGCTACCTTATTATCAGCCATGGAGAAACCTCATCTTTATGTGAAGGTAGATCAAAAGGCTGCTAAAACATTAGGTGAAACAGGTGGCATTGGAACAGTAGCAACCAGAGCAGACATTATTGAGAAGCTCTATAATATGTTTTACATTGAGAAAAATGGTAAAGAGATTGTACCAACATCAAAGGGTAAACAGCTTATTGACCTTGTACCACCAGACTTAAAATCACCGCTTCTTACTGCCAAGTGGGAAAATGAATTAGACCGTATTAGTAAAGGTAAACAGAATCCTAAGATTTTTATGGAAGAGATTAGAAGGTACAGTACGGATCTTGTGCGTGATATAAAAGCTTCCTCAGATAAATATGTCCATGATAATTTAACAGGTAAACGTTGCCCTACATGTGGTAAACATCTTTTAGAAGTAAAGGGTAAACACGGAAAAATGTATGTTTGCCAAGATAGAGCCTGTGGGTACAAAGAAACCATCAGTCGATTTACCCAAACGCGTTGTCCTCAGTGTCATAAAAAACTAGAGCTACGAGGTGAAGGAGAAGGGCAAATTTATGTTTGTACAACTTGTACATTTAGAGAAAAGCTTTCTTCTTTTAATAAGAAATATAGAAAGACCTCAGAAAAAGTAGATAAACGAGCAGTTCAAAAGTATTTGAAGCAACAAAAAGAAGATGAAGGTAATTTTGCTTTTGCAGAGGCCTTTGGTCAGTTATTTAATAAATAAGAAAAGAGGAAATACAAATGATGCATATTGTTTTACATGAACCAGAAATACCACAAAATACAGGAAATATAGCAAGAACCTGTGCTGCAACAGGTGCAACATTGCACCTTATTGAGCCACTAGGTTTTTCGTTAGATGAAAAGCATATTAAAAGAGCAGGACTAGATTATTGGCATTTAGTAGATGTACGTAGATATGCAAATTATCAAGAATTCTTAGAAAAAAACAACTTTCCTAAAGTCTATATGGCAACTACGAAATCTAGACAAACCTATGCTGAAGTAAGTTATGAAGAAGAGTGCTATATTATGTTTGGTAAGGAGTCAGCGGGTATCCCAGAAGAGATCCTATTAGAGAATAAAGAAACGTGCATTCGTATCCCTATGATTGGTGAAGCACGCTCTTTGAACTTGTCTAATTCTGTAGCAATTGTTCTTTATGAAGCCCTTAGACAACATGAATTTAACCATTTACTAAAAGAAGGGGAACTGCATCATTATCATTGGTAATTGGATAAAACCTAAATAATGGGATAACCATTGTTTAGGTTTTTGTTATACGTTTATAAGACAAACTGTATAAAACATTCAAAAAAAGACGATACTAGTCAATGATTTATTTTTAATTTATTGTTTTGGGACGTAATTGGAGGAAATCATGAGACATATAATAAAAGGACTAGTAAGTCTTATTTTAATGGGAAGTTTGGCACTTCCTTTATCTGCAAGCACGACCAAAGAGAGCATTTTTCCAAGCTATACAGGTTCAGTTGGAAAGACCAATGGAACATCTATTCGTATGAGAAGTTATCCAAGTAAATATAGTAATGTCATAACGACAGTAGACCGACAAGATGTTTATATCCTAGGTCAGAATGAAGATTGGTATCGCGTTAAAATCAATAATCAAGAAGGATGGATTGCAAAGGAACTTGTAGACGTTTCTGAGAATACATTTATTCCATATAGTAAAGTATTAGGTGAAGAAATTGTAGAATATGGAAAACTCTTTATTGGAACACCTTATGTTTGGGGTGGAAATGATCTTAAAAATGGGGTAGACTGTTCAGGACTTACGAAGAAAATCTATGAAAGTTTTGATATTAACATCAGTAGATTATCTTATACACAGGTTAATGATGGGAAAAAAGTAAGTAAATCTGAGCTTAGACCAGGTGACTTAGTTTTTTTTGATACATCAGGTGTTAATAACGGAAAGATTTCACATGTAGGAATCTATGCAGGAGATGGCATGTTTTTACATGCTGATGCTACAAAAGGAGTGACACTTAGTAGTTTGTCGAATACGTATTATGTTAGAAATTATGTCACAAGTAGTCGAATTTTAGATTGGTTTTAATAAAAATATATAAGATAAAATAGAATACAATAGGTGTTTGCAAAATCGTTAAGTTATGTAATAATAGACATAACGCTAAATATTGAATATGAGGTTTTATGCGATGAATGATAGAACACTTTATAAGTTAGAATTTCATAAAGTTATGGAACGAGTGAGTGCTTATGCCCTCACAGAGGACGGGAAATTAAAAATAGATAGGTTTATGCCTAAGACGAATCTAAAAGAGGTTACTATGCTCCAAAAAGAGACAGCAGATGCACTTTTAATGAGCATAAAAAAGGGAAAAATTCCGCTTAGTAATCTAAAGCCTATAAGCGCTATTTTAAAACGCGTTGAAATTGGGGCAATCTTAAGTGGGGGAGAATTACTGGCTGTACGTGATGTGCTAAGACTTACTAGAAAAAGTAGAAATTACTATCAAGATGCTACAGCTAAGGGTGAGAGCTATAGTTATCTTAGTCAGTATTTTGAAGCATTATTTCCGCTTACCAATATAGAAAGGGAAATTTCAAGATGTATCCTTTCAGCAGAGGAAATTGCAGATGATGCAACACCAGAACTGGCACGTATTCGTCGTCAAAAGCAGACACTTAGTGGTCGTATCAAAGAGCAGTTACAACAAATTATTCATTCCTCACATTATCAGGATATGATTCAAGATCCAGTTGTTACACTTAGGCAAGATCGCTATTGTATTCCTGTTAAGATAGAGTATAAAAATCAATTTAAGGGTATTGTTCATGATCAGTCTTCAACAGGCGCAACAGTTTTTATTGAGCCTATGATCGTTGTAGAAATAGGGAATGAATTAAAAACTCTTGAGACAAAAGAGCAAGAGGAAATCGAGAAGATTTTAGTTGAACTAACTAATAGTATTATGCCGTATACGATAGAGATTACAAGTAGTTATAAACAGCTCATTGAACTAGATGCTATTTTTGCACGTAGTGAATTCTCATTAAAGTATGATTGTCGTGAACCTAAGTTAAATGATAAAGGTTATATTGAATTAAAACGTGCAAGACATCCACTTCTTCCTAAAGAGCAGGTTGTACCTATTGATGTTAGGTTAGGAAAGGATTTTACTACTTTACTCATTACAGGGCCTAATACAGGAGGGAAAACGGTTACATTAAAGACATTAGGTCTTTTCTCGCTTATGGCAGCTGTAGGACTTCAAATTCCAGCAGCAGAAGGCAGTGAAATTGCTGTTTTTGAAGGAATCTATGCAGATCTTGGAGATGAGCAAAGCATTGAGCAAAGTTTAAGTACGTTTTCAGCTCATATGACCAATATTGTATCCATATTAAAAGAGATGAGTTTAAATTCACTTATTCTTTTAGATGAGGTAGGTTCAGGGACAGATCCAATTGAAGGGGCAGCACTTGCAATGTCTATTCTTGAACATTTGAGAAAGCAACAGATTCGTACTGTAGCAACGACTCATTATAGTGAACTTAAACTATATGCCTTATCTACAGATGGCGTTGAAAATGCTAGTTGTGAGTTTGATGTTGAATCCCTTAGACCAACCTATCGTTTATTAATAGGTATTCCGGGAAAAAGTAATGCGTTTGCAATTTCTATGAAATTAGGACTTCCAAGCTATTTAATAGAAGATGCTAAGGTCTACTTAGAAAAAGAAAATGTAAAGATGGAAGATATTTTAGTAGATTTAGAGCAAAGTAAGCGTATGGCAGAAATAGAAAGCGAACGTGCTAAAGTGTTTAGAGCAGAAGCAGAGCGCTTAAAAGAAGAAATACAAAAAGAACGTCAAAAACTTGAAAAAGCTAAGAAAAAAGTTATTGAACGTGCTGAACTTAAGGCAAAAGAGCTTCTTAAAGAAGCTGAAGAAGAGGCAGATAAGGCACTCAAAGAGGTACGAGCAGCTGCTAGAAAAGCACAGGTTATTATTGATGAAAGAGGACTTCAAGAAGCTAAACAAAGTATGACAGATACGCTTCAAAAGCAACGTAAGCGTGCAAGTAAGGTTTCTGGTTCTCAAAAACAGAAGGCACCAACAAGTGTAACACTCGGAGAAGAAGTAATGGTGGTATCTCTTATGCAAAAAGGGATCGTTACTAAAGAAGCTGATAAAAATGGACTTGTTGAAGTAAGAATGGGCATCATGCCGATGAAGGTTAAGCTTTCTGATTTACAAAAAGTTAAAGAAGAAAATGTATTTAATGAACCTAAGATAAATAAAACAAAACAAAAAGGGCAAATTAGTTATAACGTGCATAAGACACAAACTATTTCAGCAGAAGTTGATGTAAGAGGTCTTATGGTAGATGAAGCTTGGCCGGTGGTAGATAAATATTTAGATGATGCGTATTTAGCGGGATTAAAGCAAGTAACCATTATTCATGGAAAAGGAACGGGAGCACTTAGAACTGCTATTATGCAACGTCTAAAGAGACATCCACATGTTGAAGCACAAAGACCAGGAACATTTGGAGAAGGAGAAATGGGTGTAACAATTGTAACTGTGAAATAAGGATAAGGTAGAAATAGAAAGAGGTCAACAATGCTAAAAATATTAATTGTAGATGATGATACTAATATATCTGAATTAATTTCATTGTATTTAAATAAAGAAGGCTATGATACAAGAGAGGTTGCTAGCGGTAAGTTAGCACTAGAAGTATTTCAAGAATATAAACCAGATTTAGTACTTTTAGACATTATGTTACCAGGTGCAGATGGCTATGACGTGTGTAAGGAAATTAGAAAGACAAGTCGTACACCTATTATCATGTTAACAGCTAAAGGTGAGGTATTTGATAAAGTATTAGGCCTAGAGCTTGGAGCAGATGATTATATGGTTAAGCCATTTGATCCTAAAGAGCTTATAGCTAGAGTTAAAGCGGTACTAAGACGTAATATTCAGCCACCAGAAGAAGAGAAAGTTAAAAATCGAATTGTATTAGACAACCTAATCATTGATAAAGATAATTACTCTGTGACTTATGAAGGTAATTTAGTTGAACTTCCACCAAAAGAGTTAGAAGTACTTTATTTCTTAGCAAGTCATCCAAAACAAGTTTTTACTAGAGAACAACTTCTTGATAAAATCTGGGGATATGACTTCGTAGGAGATACGAGAACGGTAGATGTTCATATTAAACGATTAAGAGATAAGTTTGAGGGTGATCATGCATGGAGCATAAAAACAGTTTGGGGCGTAGGATACAAATTCGAAAGATAAGAAATTTATTTGTTTTTCCCTCATTATTTAGTAGGTTAGTTAGTGTATATATTAGTATATTAGTAATCATGCTTGTCGTACTGTTTGTGACTTTTACCCAATCTTTTCAATCTTATTTTGTTAAGTATACGCAAGATATTATGATTAATCAGGCAAAAAATATTGCC
>JAHLFQ010000189.1 GCA_018883705.1 Candidatus Cellulosilyticum pullistercoris | reverse complement strand
ATATATTACATTACTACAAGGTATACAAGAATATGTGGGTAAGGAAGCAAGAATTTATTATTCAGAAGGATGTCATTTATATAATAGTAGAAAAACTAATTCTAAATGGGAAGATAGAAGAATATCTGAAGCCGTTATTGCTGCTGAGCAAAGTGATGTTGTTATTTTATGCTTAGGGTTAGACTCAACCATAGAGGGAGAGCAGGGCGATACGGGAAATGCTTTTGCGGCAGGAGATAAGATCAATCTAGAACTTGTAGGAAAGCAACAGCAATTATTAGAGAAAGTGATTCAAGTAGGCAAACCCACTATTTTGATTTTAAGTACAGGAAGTGCTATGGCTATTAATACAGCCGATGAATATTGTGATGCCATTTTACAAACGTGGTATCCAGGTGGCCAAGGTGGAAAAGCTTTAGCACAAATCTTATTTGGAGAACATTCACCTAGTGGAAAGTTACCAGTTACTTTTTATAAGACGACAGAGGAGTTACCAGCGTTCACAGATTACTCAATGAAAGGCCGTACGTATCGTTATATGCAAAATAAAGCACTTTATCCTTTTGGTTATGGATTAAATTATGGAGATGTAAGGGTCGTGGATGCCCAGCTTAAAAGAGATGAAAATGTACTAGACTACCAAGTGGAAGTAGACCTAATCAATGAAGGGGACTATAGTACTTATGATACGATCCAGATTTATATTAAAGATATGGAATCTATAATTGCGGTACCAAACTTTAGTCTGTGTGCTTTTAAGAGTATCCATTTAGATGCAAAGGAGGAAAAAAGGGTAACCTTATCTGTTCATAAAAAGGCGTTTGAAGTAGTTGATGAAGAAGGAAGGTGTTTGATAGATAGTAGACATTTTAAACTCTTTATTGGAACATCAGCTCCAGATGAAAGAAGTATAGAGCTAACTAAGAAGAAGCCTATAGAGATAGATATACATCTTTAGAGAAGAATTCATTATAAAAGATTATTCATTTTATTGAGTTTATGGGAAGGAAGTAATGTGTATATGAAAAAGCAAATATTTAATCCCTATCTTCCTAGTTATGAGTATATACCAGATGGCGAGCCACATATATTTGGTGATAGACTCTATATATTTGGAAGTCATGATAAATTTAATGGAAATGATTACTGTGAAAATGACTATGTTTGCTGGTCAGCACCCATTCAAGATATTTCGGACTGGAAATATGAAGGCGTTATTTATAAGAAGGAACAACATCCTTATAAAATAGGAAGAAATATTTTATTTGCACCAGATGTGGCAAAAGGATTTGATGGAAGGTATTATTTATATTATTCAGTTGCAGACTCATCAATTATTTCTGTTGCTGTATGTGATAGTCCTTGTGGTAAGTATGAATATTATGGGGATATTAAGGATGCATCTGGACACATCATTGGAACAGATGAAGAGGAATATTTTCAATTTGACCCAGGTGTTTTAATTGATGGTGATAGAATTTATCTGTATTCTGGATATTGTCCTAAAAAAGAACAAGATCAGTATGGAAGACTTTATGTAGGGGCACATGTTACTGAGCTTGAAAAAGATATGCTCACCATTAAAACAAAACCTAAAATAGTACTTTCACGTGATATGGTATGTCCTGAAGGAGCCAAGTATTTTGAAGCACCATCTGTAAGAAAAATTAAAGACTTATACTACTTTGTCTATTCAGCTAGACTGACGGGACTGCATTATTGTACAAGTAAATATCCCGATCGTGATTTTGTATATAGAGGGTTAATACATTCTACTTCAGATGTTGGTATAAATGGTCATTCAGCAGACAATCCAGCCTATCCAATTGGTAATACACATGGTGGGATTGAGTGTATTCAAGGCAAATACTATATTTTTAATCATAGATTTTCAAACAATACTTCATATTGTCGCCAAGCTGTTGCAGAACCCATAGAAATTGATGAGCATGGCAACATCATGCAAGTAGAAGCAACGAGTTGTGGATTAAATGGCGGTCCTCTTATAGGAAAAGGCGTCTATCCAGCTTATATTGCATGTAACTTAATAGACACGAATACATATGATTCACATGAAAAAAGGCATGAGGCCGCACCATTTATAACGCAGGATGGAGAAGATCGCGAATGTGAACCAGGGCAATATCTTGCTTCTATGAAAGATGGCTGCATTGCAGGATATAAATATTTTCAATTTGATGAAACACACAAGATAGTAGTAAAAGTAAGAGGTCATGCTAGTGGTGAGTTAAAAGTATGTTTAATGGAAATAGGTGAACCTATTACCGTGATAAAAATAGAAATAGCAGAAGATGAATGGATGGATCTATCTGCACCATTTGATGTTAAAAAGGGAAAACAAGCATTATTTTTTGAATATGAGGGTGAGGGTAAGTTCGATATGCTTTCATTTGAAATACAATAAGTTTCTTATTTTATAATATAGCAAGAATAGGATTATTGTTGTATAGTTACTGAAATAGGAATATGCTATATAAGAAAGTAAATTTAAATCATTATAGGGGGACTTAGTAATGAAAGTTGTATTAGTTAATGGTAGCCCAAAAGCTAAAGGATGTACTTATACTGCATTATGCGAAGTAGCTAGTGCTTTAGAGAAAAACGGCATTGAGACTGAAATTTTACATGTTGGAACAGAAGCTATTCGCGGATGTATGGGATGTGGCACCTGTAAGAAGTTAGATGGTAAGTGTGTATATAATGATTCAGTTAATGTTTTTATTGAAAAGGCAAAAACGGCAGATGGATTTATTTTTGGCTCACCTGTTCACTATGCTTCTGCATCTGGGGCCTTAACCTCATTTTTAGACAGAGCTTTTTACGCAGGAAAATCAGATCTTGAATATAAGCCAGGTGCGGTGGTTGTAAGCTGCAGACGTGGTGGTGCATCAGCAGCATTTGATCAATTAAATAAGTATTTTACTATTTCTAATATGCCAATTGTCTCTTCTCAATATTGGAATCAAGTACATGGAAATACACCAGAAGAAGTGAAACAAGATTTAGAAGGTATGCAAACCATGAGAACACTTGGAAATAATATGGCATGGCTCTTAAAAGCTATTGATGCAGGGAAAAAAGCAGGCATTGATATGCCAGAAAAAGAAGTGAAAGTATCAACAAACTTTATTAGATAAAAGGTAAAGAACATAGAATAAAAAAGGTCTAAATCTGTATGAAATAAGGTTTAGACCTTTTTGCACCTATAAAGATAGGGTTTATTGATAGAAGTGTTATAAAATAGCCAGCATTTATGTAGTGAGGCATTTTACAAGCATCCTAGCAATTGCTATAATATTTATAAAAAATGAGTTAAGGGGACAGGGAAATGAATGAAATACTAGGCTACTTTTTTTATCCAGAAGCTAGTATGGGTAGATTATTAATACAAGATAATAAAAACAAGTGGAAAGATGGTTTAAAGTATCTAACAATGACAATAGTGCTATTAAGTTTTTTAACGATAGCAGTATACAGAGTAAGTGGTGTTCATATAACAGATATTGTAGGAAGTTCCTTAGAAGGAAAAATAAATGGTTTGGTAGGAAATCATCTTAATGAAGGGCTTACCTGGATCACATTAGTGCTAGTTTTAATGATACAAACATGTATTATAAGTTCAGTTAGAATGCTAGCTTGGCTAGGTATGTTATATTTAGCAAGCTCAATATTAGGGAAAAAGATAAGTTTATATGAAACCATTCTAATAAGTATGTTTTCAATGGTAGTGTGGGTAGCCGCTCAACTTTTTGGTGTTATTTCAATTTTGATTGTAAGTATTATGCCGATTGAAATTATTAATCAGATGTTAATTGGACTATCTACTTTATTAAACTATTGGTATCTAGTTTTAATGGCTATTGGCTTTACAATAGCTACTAGAAGCACTTTCTTTAAAGGTGGATTAACTATACTTGTAATTCAAGGTATATTCTGGATGTTAGGTAATATGATGCCTATATTGCATACTCTTTTAGGATAATATAATGTATGAATCTAAACAGCTCAAAAAGGAGTGATTGCATGATTAAGAGTGCAGGAATCCTTTTTTAATTGTCTTATAAGAAATGTAGATCCATAAGAGATAATTAGATTTAGAATAGAGGATAATATTTATAATGTCCGTAGTAGGGGAGTGGGGAATGATCTCATTTAAGGTCGATAAATAAAAGATAAAATAAGACTCAAATAAAAGAGTTTAATAGGAGATATCATATATAATTAAAAAAGGAGAATAAAAAAGTAAAAAGTAAGTATTAAAGGGACATAAATAGGATATAATATATTTTATAAGAGGTACTTATGTGTTAAATAAGACTAGTGATAGAGGATAAAAGTCTAATTAACAC
>JAHLFQ010000188.1 GCA_018883705.1 Candidatus Cellulosilyticum pullistercoris | reverse complement strand
TCTTGTAGCCGCTATTATTATGCCAAAGCTCCCTCCTCTTTCTAGGAAGAAGAATGTCTTATATGACGGCTCACTACCAAACTTTAACGAAGAATCAGGGCAAACAGATCATTCACTTAAAACAGGCTTTAAACTTGCTACTGAAAAAGCGACTTCACAAAGTTTTGTAAAACGCGTTTTTATTGATGGCGTTAAAAATGTACTAGACATGTGGCTTGGTGTTATTCCTGTTGTAATGGCAATCGGCACTTTAGCACTTATATTAGCTACCTATACACCTATTTTTGAAATACTTGGCTTACCTTTTACCCCTATTTTAAACTTACTAGGTGTACCTGAAGCAGCAGCAGCTTCACAAACACTTATTGCTGGTTTTGCCGATATGCTTCTTCCTTCAGTATTAGCAGCTAGTATAGAAAATGATATGACTCGCTTTATTGTGGCTAGTGTTTCAGTCACTCAGCTTATTTATTTATCAGAAGTGGGGGCTCTACTTCTCGGATCAAAAATACCCGTTAAGTTTTGGGAGTTATTTATTATCTTCATTGAAAGAACACTCATTACACTTCCAATTATTTCTCTTGTAGCCCATCTTATCTTCTAATATAATCTCAAAGCCTTAAGAGCTGTAAGAGAGTGTTTTATACCACTCCTTACAGCTCTTTTACTTTATCTAGCCTTATTATAAATAACTTTTCATTCTCATTACAAAATTTACCTAGTTCAAATACTGTCTGTTTGTTGACCTGTATTTCAGTATTATGTTAACATATTCCTCGAAGCATTTTCCTTTTTATGTTATTTTTAGAAATGACTTCTAGACTTATTTAGATTGGAGACTTTTATGAATAAAACATTACGAAAACGTGTTCATCTTGCGTTAGCAGCACTTCTTGCTGCTTCTAGCATTTCAGTAACTTATGCCTCTACGCATCTTGTTAATGATACATTTAATGATATGGCTCTAGGTTCAGCACCTACTGGCTATGAAGTTTCAGACGCTAATGCTATTTATACAGTAGATTTATCTGACTCAAAAGATTACTGCGTTTATCTCAACGATGGAGATGGACAACTTAAACTTAATAAGCAATTTACCTCTCAAACAGAAGTTGTTACTTTATCTGTAGATTTTATGGCAACAGCGCTAAGCAGTGGTACCCACATCAATCTAACAGATGGAAATGGTACACGTGTCGTACGTCTTGAAACGCGTAATAATGGTACGACTCTTAACTATGTGTTAGATGGTACGTATACAAAAATTGCTGACATTACTAGTGGCAAATGGATGAATATCAAGATAGAAGCTAATGTACAAACACAAACAGCTAATATTTATATTGATAACGTGCTTAAAGCAAGTAATATTCCATTTAAAAATACAGTTTCTGAAATTAGTTACTTCCAAACCCTTACACCTTATGATAAAGTAGGTGGCCATTACATTGATAACTTAAGTATTTCATCAAGTAAGGCTCCTATTACAATTCCTGATGATGCAACTGAAATCGTACTAACTGTTGATGCAAGTGGTAATGGAGATTTTAAAACGGTTCAAGAAGCCATTGATTTTATTCCAGCAAAAACGACCCTACCTGTAACTATCAACATTAAAGAAGGTATTTATAAAGAAGTTGTTACTATTCCTAAATCGGTTTCTAACTTAACGCTTATAGGTGCTGGTAGCGATAAGACAATTTTAACTTATGATAACTATAACTCTAAACTTAAAGAAGATGGTACTACTTATGGTACTGGCGGTAGTGCAAGTACTTTCATTAAAGGAAGTAATATTAGTGTAGAAGGTATTACTTTTGAAAATAGTTTTGTAGAAACGGGTGCAAGCGGAGAACAAGCAGTTGCTCTTAATGTAACAGGTGATAAGGTTCAGTTTAAAGATTGCCGCTTTATTGGTAATCAAGATACCCTTCTTCTAGATGGTGGTACACAATACTTTACAAACTGCTACGTAGAAGGTGATGTAGACTTTATCTTTGGTCGAAGCCAAGCTGTATTTGAAAATAGTGAAATCCACTCTTTAAATCGTGGCAGCTCTAGTAACAACGGCTATATTGTAGCACCTAGAACAAGTATCAATGAAGATTATGGATTCGCCTTTATTAACTGCAAACTAACAGGAGAAGAAGGTATTGCAGACAATTCAGTATACCTTGGTAGACCTTGGACCCCAAGTGGTACTTCTGTAGATAAACCAAGTGCTGCTTTTATAAACTGTGAAATGGGTGCACATATCAAAACTGAGCCTTGGACAAGTATGTCAGGTGTTCCTGCTTCTCATGGACGATTCTTTGAATACGGTAGTACGGGAGTAGGTGCTGCTATTAACGATTCTAGACCACAACTTAGTGAAAGTGAAGTAAGCAATTGGAGCACAACAAACGTCCTTAAAGGTTGGGAGCCTTCTTACTCTATTAAAGAAGAGACAACACCAGAAGTCCCAGAAGAAAAGCCTCCTGTTGTCAACAAAATCTACTTTACAGATGTTACTTCTACAGATGCTTATTATGATGATATTATGTTCCTAGCTAACAATGGTTATGTAGAAGGTGTAGGTAATGACCGCTTTGCACCACTTCAAGAAATGACACGTTCACAATTTGCAACTGTATTAAGTCGTATATTAAAACTTGAAACAACAAGTACCACAAGTGCTTTTAAAGACGTTAAGCCCAATGCTTGGTACTTTAATGCCATTCAGGCTTGTTATGAAGCTGGACTTATTAAAGGTATAAATGCTACCGAGTTTGCACCAAATGATAAGATTACCAAACAAGATATGATGCTTCTACTTTCTAGAGCAATTGATTATTTAAATATTGAACTACAAGATACTGATACTCAAATTAACTTCATTGATTCAGCTAATATCTCAAACTATGCACTAGAAGGTGTTCAAACTTGCATTGATGCTGGTATCCTAAAAAATGAAGGTTACTTCATGCCAAAAAATATAGTAACTAGAGCCGATATGGCAACTATGTTTACTAAAATTGTTAAATTAACTTTGTCATAATATTTGTTGACTAAATTTGTAAAAATATGTTATTATACTTTTAGGAATAATTTACTTATTTAGGAATAATTTTAATCCTTGAAAACTATTTCTCCTAATAAGTTGATTACGTTCTTTATATAAGTATAATTTAATCTGTCAACATAAATTATACTCAAATATAAAAAATTGCTTTAAAGTAATATACCAAATATACACTTACCAAAAAAGAGAAGTGGATCTATTTATAGAATAGACTCACTTCTCTTTTTTTAATTATGATCACCCTAATTATTGTATTTTATAAAAAAGTAGTCTTTCATAAATGAAGGACTACTTTTTTATACTTTATTATGATTAGTGGTTAGATACAACGCCTCTTACTGCATCAAGAGTTACAACGGCACCTGTTTTTAAAATATCAGTTGCATTAACTGCACCTGTAATAACAGGAATATCTAACGCAAGGCCTATTACTGCTGCATGTGAATTTGTACCCTCTTCTTCAGTAATAATTCCTGATGCTCTTCTTAATAGTGGTAACATCTCGTTATCTGTTTTTGGCATAACAAGAATATCACCTTCCATGAATTTTTGATTTGCTTCTTCAATATTTTTACATACGCAAAGGCTACCACAAACTGTTTGGTTACCCACACCTGCTCCAGATACTAAAATATTTCCGATTACATCTACTTTAATCATATTTGTAGTACCTGCAACACCTAATGGTAATCCACTTGTAATAACAACAAGCTCACCTTTTTGAACCATTCCTGTAGCTTCAGCTACTTGAAGTGCTTCTGCAAATAATGCTTCTGAATCTTTCTTTTCATTCATTAATATTGGTTTTACACCCCACATTAAACTCATGTGACGATATACGCTTTCAGAAGTTGTACAACCTAAAATTGGACAGCTTGGTCTAAATTTAGAAATCATTCTTGCTGTACGACCTGTTTTTGTTACTGTAATAACTGCTGCAGCATTTAAATCATGTGCTGTTGAGCAAGTTGCATGAGAAATGGCACTTGTCACGTTTGATGCAAGGTCTCCACCTTTTTGATTAAAACGTTTTACATAATCAATATCTGCTTCTGTCTTAAGCGCAATACGTACCATTGTTTGAACAGCTTCTACTGGATAAGCTCCTGCTGCTGTCTCACCAGATAACATAATTGCACTTGTACCATCGTAAATAGCATTGGCAACGTCACTGATTTCAGCTCTTGTTGCACGTGGATTTTTTATCATTGAATCAAGCATTTGAGTCGCTGTAATAACTTGTTTACCTGCTGCAACTGTTTTCTTAATGATCATTTTTTGGATTGCTGGTACTTCTTCTCCTGGAATTTCAACACCCATATCTCCACGAGCAACCATGATACCGTCAGATACACGAATAATTTCATCGATGTTATCTACACCTTCTTGGTTCTCAATTTTAGAGATGATTCTGATACTATGACAATTGTGTTCTTCTAGGATTTTTCTGATTTCAAGTACGTCATCTGCACATCTTACAAATGAAGCTGCGATAAAGTCGTATCCTGTTTCAATCCCAAAGATAATATCTGATTTATCTTTTTCACTTAAATAAGGCATTGAAAGACGTGTATCTGGTAAATTAACGCCTTTGTTATTTGATAAATCCCCATTGTTCATGATTTTACATACAATGTCTGTACCATCAACAATCTTTTCTACAACTAGCTCAATTAAGCCATCATCTAATAAGATACGGCTACCTTCTTTTACGTCGTTTGGTAAGTTCTTGTAAGTTACTGAAACGATTTCTTGTGTTCCTTCAATGTCTCTGCTTGTTAATGTGAAGGTTTCACCTTTGTTTAAGTGGATTTTTCCTTCTTTGAATTGACAAACCCTAACTTCTGGCCCTTTAGTATCTAATAAAGCTGCCACTGGTAAGTCTAATTCTTTTCTTAATCGGTCTACGCGATTAAAAGTTTCTCTGTGACTATCATGTGTTCCATGAGAGAAGTTAAATCTTGCAACGTCTAAACCTTCTAGCATTAATCTCTTTAATATCTCGTCGTCTTGAGTTGATGGACCTAAGGTACATACAATTTTAGTTTTTCTCATATTTGTCTCTCTAGTCTCCTTTAAGATTTTGCAGCGTAATATCCTTTACAACATTTCTCGCCGTTATTATATCACATTTTGCTTCTAATTTATAGACTTTCTATGATATAAATAATTATTTTTTTAAACTAAATCAACAAATTTTCATCTTATTTTTTAGTACTTTTAAACAAATGCATTCTCTTTATAAAACGTTATTACTGGATTTATCTCCTATTAGTTTTTGCTTTATTATCTTATTTAACTAAGATACTGATTATTTTTAAGTGATTTCTTACATTTTTATTAATTTATGACTAACTATCTATTTTACATACTTTGTATCGTTGTATAAATATAGTTATAAAGTATACCATGTCTTAATTCATCTGTTAGAATGCTAAATACCTGATCTCTGTAAGAGTTATCTGGCATCCCAGCCATAATTTTTCGATACTTTCTAACCGCTTCAACCTCACCTTTAAGTGCCTTAACAACCCCTTCCTCAAAACTATTTGGCACCTCAAATGGTTCACCTTGGGCCTGCATTTGTGCCTCTGTACCTGTTAACTGCCTGTACATACTTTTCAAGATTTCATTATGTAGCTTTTCATCATTTGCAATGCCTTGTATTGTTTGAGCAATATCTACTCTTTGACTTTCTTCTAAATCAGTGGGTATATTTTGAATGAGCCACATATAAAACATAGCATCTGCTTGTTCATTTTCTATTGAACTGTTAATTAAATTAATAGCCTCTTTGAATTGAGCTGTACTTGGATAAGTTTGACGCATATTGTTCACTTCCTAAAATTAAATTTACTACATCATATGTATAACATTATATGTATAACATTATATGTATGAACATTACGTGTGGTGAACTTTCTTAATAAAGTAAATTTTTAACATTTTGAAGTATAGGTTGATATATCTTTTATATTGGTTACATTTGCATTTAATATTAACCATTTTGGTATAATAATACACCTAAACTGCTATACTATCCTTGAGATTTTATTAATGAGGAGGTTCCGCTATGAAAGCTTTCGTTGACAAAGATACTTGCATTGGTTGTGGATTATGCCCTTCTATCTGCCCAGATGTTTTTGCTATGGATGATGATG
>JAHLFQ010000187.1 GCA_018883705.1 Candidatus Cellulosilyticum pullistercoris | reverse complement strand
GCTAAACTTGTTAACATCTATATTCCTCCTAAAATAAGTTTAACTGCAAAAAAGCTAATGATTTCTGTAACATAATGTGTACAGAAGTCATTAGCTTAATAAGCGGTTCTGGTTTCCCATGGGAGAACTTCATTCCCCTATTTATAAATATAGAGATAGTATATCAAAAAAGAAATATAAATTCAATGATTAAACTTTGAACTACCCTAAAACAAGGATTTTGGAGTATAATAGAATACGAATTTAACGAAGAGTTACTGGAGGATAACATGAAGCAGCAACATTTATTAAGCTATGTACGACGTGCCATACAAGATTATAAAATGATACAAGAAGGTGATAAGATTGCTATTGGTATATCTGGTGGCAAAGATAGTCTTATTTTAGCTCTTGCCTTAAGTTATTTAAGACGCTTCTACCCTAATAAATTCGAAGTGATTGGGATCACCGTTTCATTGGGTTTTGATAACTTTGATTTAAGCCAAGTACAAGCATTCTTTGACAGAATTCAAGTACCTTTTTATATATATGAAACACAAATTGGTCAAATCATATTTGAAGAAAGAAAAGAAAGCAATCCATGCTCTCTTTGCTCTAAAATGCGAAAAGGTGCATTATATGACTATGCCAAACAATTAGGATGTACTAGAATTGCATTAGGACATAATAAAGATGATATTAATGAAACACTCTTAATGTCCTTATTATATGAAGGTCGTATTCATACCATGGCACCTGTTACTTATATGGATCAAGTGGAAATGCACATTATTAGACCACTTATTTATGTTCCTGAATGTGATATTCGTGGATTTGTAAAAAAGGAAAATCTACCTGTTATAAAAAGCCCTTGCCCTGTAGATGGTAAGACAAAGCGTGAGGATATGAAACAACTTATTTATAGCCTTCAAAAAGATATTCCTAAAGTACAAGAACATTTGTTCGGTGCTATTCAAAGAAGCACTATTAATGGATGGAAAAGATAAGGAGGATGCCTATGAGTAGTTATCAAGAAGAGCATCAAAAATATATTACACTTAAAACAAGAGAAATGCTGAAGGAATTACCACCCTATATTTTTGATTTTTTTAGAGGAATTGAGCATACAACAAGTGCGAACACACGTTTGGCTTATGCCTATGATATTCGTGTATTTTTAAAATATATTCATGAAGCCAAACCTGCTCTTTCAAATCTTCCATCTATTAAAGAAATTACTCTAGCTGAACTAAACCAATTAACTGCACGTGATATTGAGTGCTATCTTGAATATCTTTCTTACTATGAAAAAGAAGATAAAGAAACATACCATCAAAATGGTCAAAATGGAAAGGCAAGAAAACTGGCTTCTATTAAAACACTCTTTCACTACTTTTATAAACAAGAACGCCTGACCCATAATCCTACTTCCATTGTAGACATGCCTAAGATTTATGAAAAACCTATTATTAAATTGGAAGTAGATGAAATTGCTAAACTTTTAGATGTGGTAGAATCAGGTGAAGATCTCACGGAAAAACAAAAAGCCTATCATAAATTTACAAAAAAACGGGATCTAGCTATTATCGCTGTTCTTCTAGGTACAGGTATACGTGTCTCCGAATGTGTTGGCATTAATATAGAGGATATTGATTTTAATTATAATGGTATTAAAATTACTCGAAAAGGTGGAAATGAAACTATTATTTATTTTAGTACAGAGGTAGAAGGCATTTTAAAAGACTATTTAGTAGAAAGAAAAAATCAGCCTTGCAAAGAAACTGATACACCTCTCTTTCTCTCTATGCAAAACAAACGTATTTCTGTAAGAAGTGTACAGCTCCTGGTGAAAAAATATAGTCAGCATGTAACCAGTCTAAAAAAAATAACACCTCATAAATTACGTTCTACATATGGAACTCAACTTTACCAGGAAACAGGTGATATTTATTTAGTTGCAGATGTTTTGGGGCATAAGGATGTTAATACGACCAAAAAGCATTATGCTCAAATGGATGATGAACGAAAAAGACGAGCAGCTTCTATTATTAAGTTGAGGGAAATTTAAATTCAAAAGATAGTAACGGAACATATGTTTGATATTTTAGGATATCTATGTTATAATAAGCTATATTTCAATAGATTGAGGGATAATTATGGAGCAAACATTGACTGCTAAACAAGAACAAATCCTAAATTGTATTAAACAATCCTTAAAAGATAAAGGCTATCCACCATCTGTTCGTGAACTTTGCTTAGCGGTAGGCCTAAGCTCTACTTCAACAGTTCATAGCCATTTAAATACACTTGAAAAAAAAGGATATATTAGACGTGATCCTAGCAAGCCACGAACCATTGAAGTTTTAGATGAAGAAGTTAACTGGATTTCAGAACATGTAAGTGCGATTCCTGTTTTAGGAAAAGTAACTGCCGGAGCTCCTATTTTGGCTGTAGAAAACATCGAAGAATATTTTCCACTTCCTAAACAACTGACTCGCCACGATGAGACGTTTATGTTAAATGTTAGAGGAACCAGTATGATTAATGCTGGTATCTACGATGGTGATCAAATTATTGTACGAAAGCAGGATTCTGCTAATAATGGTGAGATTGTTGTTGCACTTATAGGAGATGAAGTTACAGTAAAACGATTCTTTAAAGAAAAAGATTGTGTAAGATTACAGCCAGAAAATGATTCGATGGATCCTATCTACTGTGAGGATGTACACATTTTAGGAAAAGTAATCGGATTAATACGTATTTTTTGATAGTCAAGCAATAGAAAAGTTATACACTATTCATTTCTAGTTATTTTTAGGAAAAGGATGGTGTATTTTTTTGCGTAAAAACTTTTCAACTATACAAGGCCATGTTATGGTTAGTTTTTACTAGATACTGAAGTCAGAATGAGAACTATTATTACGATTTATTTGTTATCCTTTATCAACTTACATGCCCAATCATAATCATTTTTATGAACATAGACATAATACATATAACTAAATTCAGCACGTTCTCCAAAGCTTCCTCTCATTCCACGCCTATTACTGGAACAAGTATTTTATTATACTTTTTGTGACATATTATTAAGGATAAACACAAATGAATAGAGGTTATCTTATGAATCATAATTTTATTAGAGTTTGTACAATTACACCAAAACTTCGTTTAGCGGATTGCCAATATAATACACAAGAAATTATAAAGAGTTTAAAGGAAGCCGCAGAAAATGGATCAAGTCTTGCTGTTTTCCCTGAACTTTGTGTGACTGGATATAGTTGTGCAGATCTTTTTTTTCAATCTACACTTATTCAGGCAGCTGAAGATAGTATCAAATCAATTTTAAAAGCAAGCACCTCACTTGAGATCGTAGCTGTTGTAGGCGCTCCAATTAGTCAGGGTGGTAATCTTTACAATTCTGCAGTAGTCATTTTTAAAGGAAAGATACTTGGAATTGTTCCTAAAATACATTTACCTAATTATGGTGAATTTTATGAAAAACGCTGGTTTGATACTGCAGATCATTTATTAACAGATTCTATTGACTATGCAGGCCAAAGTTGTATCATTTCACCTTATTTGACTTTTAACTGTATATCCATCCCCTATTTTGTGTTAGGGATAGATATTTGCGAAGATTTATGGTCAACTATTCCACCTAGTTTATTTCATTCTTTAGCAGGTGCTACAGTCCTTGTTAATTTATCGGCAAGTAATGAAATCGTTGGAAAAGCTCAGTATAGACGTGAATTAATTTCACAACAGTCTGCTAAAACTAAGACTGCCTATTTATATACATCATCAAGTGTAGGAGAATCTACAACCGATCTTGTATTTAGTGGACATCAATTAATCTATGAAAATGGTTATCTATTAGCTGAATCTAATTTATTCTCTGATGATACAACTATTACTTATGCACTTATTGATTTAGAAAGATTAGAGAAAGAACGACTTCATCAAACTGGATTAGGCCAAAACAAACTTATTCAGTATTTAGACTACAAATGTATACCTTTTAAAATGATGCCTAAGGAAATACCTTTTGAACGCTATATAAATCCACATCCTTTTATCCCAAGTGATCAATTAAAACTTAAAGAGCGCTGTAAAGCTATTTTTGATATTCAAGTGCATGGCCTTGCAAGACGTATGCAACATGTAAAAGCTGATTATTTGGTAATGGGTATGTCAGGTGGTTTAGATTCAACACTTGCTATGCTTGTTTGTGTTAAGGCTGCAAAATATTGCAACCTCTCTCCTACTTCTGTATTAGGGGTGACTATGCCTGGTTTTGGAACAACAGATAGAACCTATCAAAATGCGATTAATCTAATGCAGCTTTTAGGAGTTACTATGAAGGAAGTTTCTATTGTAGAGGCTACAATAGGACATTTAAAAGATATTAATCATTCTCTTGAAGCCCATGATGTCACCTATGAAAATGCACAAGCTAGAGAACGTACACAGATTTTAATGGATTTGGCTAATAAATATAATGGGCTAGTTGTTGGAACGGGAGATCTATCTGAACTTGCTTTAGGATGGGCAACTTATAATGGAGACCAAATGTCTATGTATGG
>JAHLFQ010000186.1 GCA_018883705.1 Candidatus Cellulosilyticum pullistercoris | reverse complement strand
AGCTGTAACTATATGTCATTTTTTGCATAAAATATGATGTAACCTTATATTTTAAAGCAAAGGATGATACTCATGCAAAATCAAACTTTACTAGGCATTGCTCTAACTACTTACTTGTTACTAAATCAGACTCATTCTAGTTCTAAATATACGCGTTCAACACCTTCTACTCAATCTGTTAGTTTTGAAGTTCTTGGCCCTGGCGGCGAGACTGTGATTCTCCCTACTAAAACAGTCCCTATTAATACAAATTCTACGGTATTTAGTGTCTCTTCTGATGCTCTTAAAGCCAGTAACTTACCCTTTCAAACTGGGGGTTCTGATACAGGCCTCTATATCACTTCTATAGCAGGCCTCTCTCAACAAGATAATGGTCCTTTAAGTGGTTGGATCTATAAAGTCAATAACACTTTTCCATCTGAAGCACCTTCTGTCTATAAAGTAAAGCCTGGCGACCTCATTACTTGGGTATATACCAACGACTTAGGAAAAGATGTAGGAGCACCTTCAGCTATTGTTGAAAATCGTGCACATAAACTATCTATTAACAATATTCAATTCTAATACAAAAATCCTAGAGCATTTTCTCATGTTCTAGGATTTTTAGTATCTAGAAAGCTCTACCTAAATTTGAATAGCAAAAAAGACAGAACCTAAGTCCTGTCTTTTAAATCATCTGTAGATTATGCTCTTGTAACGTTTTCTGCTTGAGGGCCACGAGGTCCTTTTGTAACATCAAAATTAACTTTTTGTCCTTCATCAAGAGATTTAAATCCATCTCCTTGGATCGCTGAGAAATGTACGAATACATCATCTCCACCTTCTCTTGAAATAAATCCGAATCCTTTTTCTGCGTTAAACCATTTCACTGTACCTGTCATCATGTGCGGTACCTCCTAATTAATATTAATTTCTGTAATGGTTGCAAACAAAAAAATTCACATACTATTACAGATTACACTACGTGCTGCATATAATCTCTAATAACATGTGAATTTCACTATTCTTTAAAGGTATAAACAACTACTTAATATATTTCTATTATATATGGCATTTCAGAAATTGTCAATATAAAATTCAAAAAAATATTTATAAGTAATATTTTTTGAATAACTACTATAATTCTAACACTTTATATTCAATATAGAAAATGCTCCAATTAACTATTGATAGCTAACTGGAGCATTCTTTTATTTGCTTTTATTCTAATTCAAGACCACCAGTATATAATTGATAGTACTTGCCTCTTTGTTTAATTAAAGTATCATGATTTCCTCTTTCAATAATTCTGCCTCGTTCGAGTACCATAATCACATCAGAGTTTTTAATAGTAGATAAACGATGTGCAATGACAAATACAGTTCTGCCCTCCATCAGTTTATCCATCCCTTCTTGTACTAAAGCTTCTGTCCTTGTATCAATACTTGAAGTTGCTTCATCTAGTATTAAAACAGGTGGATTAGCAATAGCTGCTCTAGCAATAGCAAGAAGTTGTCTTTGCCCTTGAGATAAGTTAGCACCATCACTTGTCAGCATAGTGTTGTATCCGTCAGGTAAATGCTTAATAAATTGATCTGCATTAGCAAGCTTAGCAGCTGCATAAACTTCTTCATCAGTAGCCTCTAATTTACCGTAACGAATATTATCTGCAACTGTTCCAGTAAATAAATGCGTATCTTGCAATACGATACCTAAGCTTCTTCTAAGGTCATCTTTCTTTATTTTATTGATATTAATTCCATCATATCTAATTTTACCATCTTGTATATCATAAAAACGATTAATTAGATTCGTTATGGTTGTTTTACCAGCTCCTGTAGAACCTACAAAAGCGATTTTTTGACCTGGCTTTGCATACAATTCTATATCATGAAGTACAATCTTTTCATCTGTATACCCAAAGTCAACTTTGTCAAAAACCACATCCCCTAATAATTTGGTATAAGTTACTGTACCATCAGAATGAGGATGTTTAAAGGCCCAAATACCAGTTCTTTCTTTTACTTCTGTTAATTCACCCTTGTCACTCTCTGTTACATTAACAAGTGTTACATACCCTTCATCTACTTCAGGTTTTTCATCTAATAAGGTAAATAAACGTTCGGCTCCTGCTAAGGCCATAATGATAGAATTAAGCTGTTGAGAAACTTGTGAAACAGGTTGATTAAAGATTCTAGTAAGTTGTAAGAAAGCTGCTAACCCACCTATAGTAAATCCACCAACCCCATATATTGCTAAACTTGCTCCTATAAGTGCAGTCAGTACATAGTTAATATAACCTAGGTTTCCCATAACTGGCATAATGATATTGGCATATTTATTAGCATTATTAGCACTTTCAAATAACGCCTCATTTAATTTAGCAAACTTTTGTTTTGCTTCCTCTTCATAACAGAAGACCTTTACAACCTTCTGTCCTTCCATCATTTCCTCAATATATCCGTTAATTTTTCCTAAAGCTTCTTGCTGTTTCTTAAAGTTAACGGCACTTTTTCCACCTATGAATCTACCCACATATAGCATGACTATAATCATAATAATTGCAAGTATCGTTAATGGGATGCTTAATACAATCATAGAAATAAATACACTTATAATGGTGATGATAGAAGATAAAAGCTGCGGTATACTTTGGCTAATCATCTGTCTTAATGTATCTGTATCGTTAGTGTATAAACTCATAATTTCACCATGAGGGTGAGTGTCAAAGTAAGATATAGGAAGCGTTTCCATATGTGCAAACATATCATCCCTAAATCTTTTAAGTGTTCCTTGACTGACTACAATCATGATTCGGCTATACATAAATGTTGAGAATACACCTAAAAGATAAATACTAGCCATAACTATAATTGCTTTTAATAAAGGTAAAAAGTCAACTTGTCCTTGATTTAAGTAAGGTGCAATATAATTATCAATTAAGTTTTTGATAAATATAGTTCCTACAACATTAGCTAGTGAACTAATTGCAATAAAAATAACGACTCCAAAACATCTTAGCTTATAACCTTTAAATATGTACACTAATAGACGTTTTAAAACTTGCATACTGTCTTTATTTAAAGTTTTTTTATTCATCTTCTCGACCAACTCCTTTCATTTGTGACTCATACACCTCTTGATAGATAACATTGGTCTCAAGTAATTCATGATGTGTGCCAAATCCATTAATTTTTCCATCATGAATAACAATGATTTTATCAGCATCTTCAATAGAAGATATCCTTTGAGCAATAATAATCTTAGTGGTATTAGGTATACCTTCTCTTAAAGCCTTTCTAATATTAGCATCTGTCTTGGTGTCTACTGCACTGGTTGAATCATCAAATATTAGGATTTTAGGTTTCTTTAATAAAGCTCTTGCAATACAAAGTCTTTGCTTTTGTCCACCTGATACATTAGTTCCGCCTTGTTCTATATAAGTATCATAGCCATCTGGGAATGTCTCAATGAATTCATTAGCTTGTGCTTGCTCACAGGCTTTAATAATCTCTTCATCTGTTGCATACTTATTACCCCAGCGAAGATTTTCTTTAATGGTTCCTGAGAATAATACATTCTTTTGTAATACCATAGAAACTTCATTTCTTAGAGTATCCATATCATACTCTTTTACGTTAATTCCTCCTACTTCTACAGTTCCAGAGGTAGCATCATAAAGTCTAGGAATCAATTGTACTAAGGAGCTCTTAGCACTTCCAGTTCCACCAATAATTCCTATGGTTTCTCCTTCGTTAATCTTAATGTTAATTTTTTCGAGAACTAACTTGTTCTTATCCTTACCGTAACTAAAATCAACATTTTTGAACTCTATAGAGCCGTTAGGCACTTCAAATATAGGTGTTTCTGTATTTTTTAAATTACTTTCTTCATCTAAAACTTCGTAAATTCTCTCTACAGAGGCCTTTGACATAACAACCATAACAAATACCATAGATACAAGCATTAAGCTCATTAAAATACTACTTGTATAGGTAAATAAACTCATTAATTCTCCTGTTTTCATACTACTATTTAAAATTAAATGCGCCCCAAACCAAGAGATTAATAAGTTACATGCATATATAGTAAACTGCATAGAAGGTGTATTAAGAAGTAAGATTTTCTCAGCACTTACAAAGCCCTTATACACAGATGTAGATGCATTGTGAAACTTATTGATTTCATAATCTTCTCTTACATAAGCCTTAACAACACGAATGCCTGTTAAAGTTTCTTGAACACTAGCATTTAAGTCATCATATTTATGAAATACTTGTCGAAAATATGTATGTGCTCTTGTCATAATAAAATAAAGAATTGTGCCTAAGAAAATAATGGCTACAAGAAATATAAGTGCTATTTTAGCATTGATATAAAAAGACATAACTAGTGACATAATGAGCATAATCGGTGCTCTTACAAGCACACGAATACACATTTGATATGCGTTTTGTACATTGGTTACATCTGTTGTTAGCCTAGTAACTAAACCTGATGTGGAAAACTTATCAATATTAGAAAAAGAAAACGTCTGTATTTGGTCATACATGGCTTTTCTTATATTTTTAGAATATCCTGTAGAGGCTTTTGCGGCAGTTTTTCCAGCTGCTATACCAAAGTAAAGCGCTAAAAAAGCTGCTAAAAGCATTGCTCCTCCTACTTTAACGACATAGTTCATATCTCCATTAGCCAGACCGACATCAACTATTTTTGCCATTAATAATGGTATTATAATCTCCATTACTACCTCAAAAATAACAAGTATTGGAGTTATTATTGTATCTTTCTTGTACTCTCCAATATGTTGTAGTAGTTTTTGTAACATTTAATCACACTCCTAGTCATACATTTAGCAAGAAAAAATTAGGTTTTTAAGATATTATTCCTCCAAAGCATGAGATAATTTATCCAATAAGTAAAACAATTGGCTTAACTCCTCTTCTGAATAAACTCCTCTTAACGAATTCTCTGCTTCTTCTAATACCTTTCCAACTATTTTCTGTACTTCAAGTCCTTTATCTGTTAGTACAATCTTCTTTAATCTGGCATCTTCTGCTACGCTAACGCGCTCAATATAACCATTCTTATCCATCAGTTGTACGACATTAGTTACAGAAGACCTTCTTATCCCAAATGCTTCTTCAATATCCTTTTGAAAAATATCTCTCTTAAAGGATTCTTTATATAAAAATCCAATAATTCTACTTTGAGTACTTGGAACTTTCATGCCTTGATTAACTAAATCTCTTTCAATCTTCCTCCTAATCTGATTGGATAACACTTTGATTGTTCTCCCTAAATTCCTATCCTCCAAAACGTCACCTCTCCCCAATATGTTAGGTACCCAACTATTTTTAGATATATTTTTTTATTTAGTCAATTAATTATTTTTTTATGTATACCTTATAACTTTTACTATTTACTCCATTTTAATTTGATATTTATATTCAAAAAATTGAATTGTATACAAAAACACCATTCATATTATTTGACTTTTTCTAGAAAATAAATTATTATACAAGATATATATTTTTCTCATTCATCTCTATATATGTCCAAATATAGCCATTAACAAGCCATTTATCGTTCGTTCATATAAAGAATTTCTTTAAATTATCTAGGCTTAAACAAATTATACTTTTACTATAGCTTGCACAAATTAAATCTTTATCCTTCTTATTCTTGCAACATTGCAAGATCAGCTTAGCCAAAGTTAATTTAAAAATTTCTTTATTAATATTAATCATCTTTAAAAATATTTTACAGTTTAGGAGGGCTTTAAATGATAATTCAACTTGATATGATTCAATCTATCGGATTAGCTGTTATTTTTCTTTTACTAGGAAAGGCAATCAAAAATTATATTCCTTTATTTTCAAGATATGCAATACCTTCACCAGTAATCGGTGGACTTATATTTTCTATTCTACATATGATTCTAAGACAAAATAATATTGCTTCATTTGAATTCGATACCACTCTACAAACCTTCTTTCAAATTATGTTTTTCTGTACTGTCGGGTTTAATGCTAGCTTCAAAATGCTTAAAATTGGTGGTAAACAAGTCCTCATATTCCTTGGTATATCAACTGTTTTTGCTTTCCTTCAAAATTTATTAGCTGTTGGCCTTTCAGGTATCGTAGGAATTGATCCACTTCTAGCACTCCTTACAGCATCTCCTGCCTTAACTGGTGGACATGGTACATCAGCCGCTGTAGCACCTAGCATTGAGGCCCTCGGATACCCTCAAGCCCTAACAGTAGCTTTAACAGCTGCAACCTTTGGACTTGTAGCAGGTTCACTACTAGGTAGCCCTATGGCAAATCGCCTCATTATTAAGGATAATCTCTTACAGAAGAAAAAACTTGAACCTTCTGATGAGCCTAATTTTGATTTATCTATTGTAGAAAAGAGTACGACCCTATTAGATATTAACAAAGTAAGCATGGCTTTCTTCCAAATACTCATCGCTATGTTTTTAGGAACTTATTTAACAAATGCTTTAAACGCCTTAGTTAGACACTGGTCTGCTGGAGTAACCTTCCCTGCCTATATAGGGGCAATGCTTGCAGCAGCTGTTATAAGAAATATTTCCGATGCTTCAAGTTTTATTAAAACGCCTTTAGAAGAAGTTGAAGTCGTTGAACAAGTTTCTTTAAATCTATTTCTTGGTATGGCGCTTATAACATTAAAACTTTGGCAACTAATAGATTTAGCACTTCCAATGTTACTTTTACTTTTAGCTCAATGTGTCATGATGTACTTCTATGGTATCTTTGTATCTTATCCACTCATGGGCAAGAATTACGACTCAGCTGTAATAGTAGCAGGTTTAACCGGATTTGGAATGGGTTCTACATCAAATGCCATGGCAAATATGAATTCTATTACTGAAAAATATGTATACTCTAGAACAGCATTCTTCGTTGTACCAATAGTAGGATCATTATTCATAGACTTTATAAACATTGGAATTATTCAAGGATTTATCAGTTTCCTTTCTTAGAAATATATCTCAAATAAATCTCACTCCTTTTACAATACAAAAAAACAAAACAAAAAGGGTAATAGGTTTTAAATCTTTAGCAAAAGATTTATCCTATTACTCTTTTTGTTTCTATATCTTATAATATCTATTTACAAGATTATTTAAAATGTTATATTACGTAGCATCTATGAGATAAACTAGAAAGGTATTTAGTTATATCAAAAAAATTACTTATAATTATTTTCAGCTATTTCAATAGCTATTTCTCTTGCTTTTGGACTTGTAGCTTCTTCATTATCTTTATCTGATAAACGGATAGCAAAATAATAATTTTCTGTTCCATTTTCAATCATTCCTACAAACCAACTATTATCCTCATAACCTGCCCCAGTTTTTCCATAAACTTTAAGGTTATCTTCTTCAAAAACGAGCATGATATTCTTTAAAATCTCTTTACTTCTTTCAGAATATTTATTGTTTTGTCCAAAGATTTTATATAAAACTTGAGTTTGTTCTTTTGGACTTATTTTTAATGATGACTCTAACCAAAATCCATTAAGTTGTGGTAATGGATTGATATCGCTACCATCCCACTCAGATATATCTTTATTTCCATAGTTAAGATAATCTAATTCTTCTTGCATATCTTCTGGTGATATTCTTCCTATAAAGTCTTTGTAGTACCAAACTGCTGATAATTTAAAAGCCTCTTCTAAAGTCAAATCCTTGTTAATTTCTTCTCTAGAATATTTTGTTCCATCATAGCCTAACTTTGTATTTTCATCTTCTAAAAGCCCCTTCTCTAATCCTATAAGAGTAGAAATCACTTTAAATGTTGAGCAAGGTGACGCTTGATTTTCATATAAATCTCTATTATATACATCAAAATTATTATTAGCAGGGTTATAAAATACTGCTGTTCCATTGATCCCTTTAAAGAAAGAGCTAAAATCTTTTTCTGTTATTGTTTCTTTTTCTGATACTTCAACCTTATCTTCAATCTTAATAGGTGCTTGAACATTTTCTTGATTTGAACAAGCTGTTAAAGAAAAACTTAAAAGACTTAATCCTAAAATAGCAAAAAATTTCTTGTTCATCTTTCTATTCCTCCAAAATCATTGTGTATACTTTTAAATTTCATTTTTCTACTTAAAGCTTTTTTACTTTAGAAGTATATCTTTCTTATTTTTTTGCTCCTCTTTTTAAATATTACACTTGTAGGATTTAAAAGTCAATTAAAATATTACACTTGTAGGACTTGGAAGTGTTTTATTGCTTGCATAGTAAAAGGAGCTGAGCACTCATTTCTTAGTGCGACAGCTCCTCTATTTTAATAGTTGTGCATTTAATCTATCTAAGAGTACGGATGTTTATTAATAGCCTTTTAATACTCCTAGTACTTTCTTAACCTTAATGGCTCAATGTCATATACTTTAGTTCTAATGTAATCATGGCAAACTTCAATGGCTTTCTCAATATCCTGTGTCAAATGACCTAGTACACGTAGTACAAATCCTTTGCAATAGGGTTTAGATATACCGTAATGTATTGGTTTATCTAATTCATCAATGAGGCCTCGTATTTCTTTTACTATTTCATCTGTTATTCTAGCATCGATAACCATCATGGTTCCAAAATGGGTATAATGCTCTAACATTCCTAGTTCCTGCATTTTAGATGTTTTGGGTGTAAGTTTAAGATAATCTAGTAAAATAGGTTGTCCATCCCTATAAATCTGTGTTTTTAACTTAACTTCATCATACTTAAACTTTTCCCCTGTAGGTGCCCAACCAGGCGTAATCCCATCAATATAAACAAGGCTCGCATCCTCTTCCATATGAATGACAGTGTCTTGCATATAATAGGCATCCTCATAAGCTATCAGACTATCTGCAATATATTCTAACTGACTTCCTTTTCCTAAATAAATAGATGTCTTTTGCACTGCTGGAATTTGATGAGGACTTTTAAAAATTTTATTTGGAGATTGTGTGGTTAAAATTAATTTGGCTTCATCCTCCAGCACAAATTTATTTTCATACTGATCTCCTGATACAAATCCGCCTCCTAAACTCAGCATAAAATAGCAAGGAATACCGCTATTATCTAAATACATTGCAGGAGATACACGTGAAGCTCCCATTTGTAATAATGTCTTTGCGCGATATGTACCGTTTTTAGCTTGCATACCAAGTTCTAAATAACCTGTTAGTTTTTCTTTCATATTAGTTTAAGCCTTCTAATAAACAATTCTTTTGAATCCACTGGATAACCGTATTAACCCCTTCATCTGTCTTTAGATTTGTAAAGATAAATTCTTTTTTTCCTCTAAAAGTAATGGTGTCTTGCTTCATAACTTCTAAATCTGCCCCTACATAAGGTGCTAAGTCTATTTTATTAATGATAAAGAGATCACTTTTAATCATCCCTTGGCCACCTTTTCTAGGGATTTTCTCTCCTTGTGCAACGTCAATAATATAAATTGAAAAATCAACAAGGTCTGGACTAAATGTAGCTGCTAAATTATCACCGCCACTTTCTAAAAAGATGATATCTAGGTCTTCATGTCTTTTTTTCATTTCATCAATTGCTGAAAAGTTCATAGAAGCATCCTCACGAATCGCTGTATGTGGACATCCCCCTGTTTCTACCCCGATTACACGGTCTTCTGGTAAAATAGAGTTTTTAATTAAGAATTTAGCATCTTCAACAGTATAAATATCATTTGTAATAACACCTATACTATATTTAGGATACATCATTCTACTAAGTCTTTCGATTAGTAATGTTTTTCCTGCTCCAACCGGTCCCCCGATTCCTATTACTATTGGTCTCATTTTATTTCTCCTTACTTCTTATGACATGAATAATCTAAAGTTTAATATTTCATGTCTCATCTGTGCTATTTCAAGCCCTGGTATAGTCATTCCAAAGTCTTCTTTTTCTAAACCTTGAATTTCCTGATACATTTCTATTAAAAAATCACCTATATCTCTTAGAATCATTTGTCCATCTTTTTGTCCTAGTGGTATAGCACGCACTCCATTTTGAACTAAAGTTGACACTGTACTATAGCTATGGCATAAGATAGCATCTTTCTCACCGATACCTATCCCATACATAGCTATTGCAAAAACAAGAGCTGGGTGCCCATGAGATAAACCTTTTGTGATACGTTCTTGATAGTTTTTTAGGATATCATTATCATAAAGGTCTAAAATCATCTGTAGCATTCTCTGTCCAACTTTTTTGGTACCTTCTCTGGTTTCTCTAGCCATACTTTGAACGGTTATTTGTCTATCTATT
>JAHLFQ010000024.1 GCA_018883705.1 Candidatus Cellulosilyticum pullistercoris | reverse complement strand
ACATTAGCGGCAATGAAGCTTGCCAAAACAAAAGGTGCAAGAGTACTTGCAATCACCAATGTAGTTGGTTCATCAGTAGCTAGAGAAGCCCACGATGTATTTTATACATGGGCAGGTCCTGAGATTGCAGTGGCGTCAACAAAAGCATATACAGCTCAAATGATTGCTTTCTATATGATTGCATTAGATTTTGCATATAAAAAAGAGACTATTTCTTTAGAAAGATATCATGAATTAATTAATCATATTGAAGGATTAGCGCCACTTGTTCAAGAGATTTTAGGTGATAAAGAACAAATCGAAAAAATTGCTATGGATATGAAAGATGCACAAAATGCATTCTATCTTGGACGTGGTGTAGATTATACAACTGCGAGAGAAGCAGCACTTAAGTTAAAAGAAATTTCTTATGTTTATACAGAAGCTTTTGCAGCTGGAGAATTAAAACATGGTCCTATTGCACTTATTGATGAGGGTACACCAGTACTTGCTATTATGACTCAAAGTGGATTAGAAGAGAAAATGATTTCAAATATTAAAGAAGTAAAAGCTAGAGGTGCATTTGTTATCGCTATTGCTAAAAAAGGTGATACAGAGGTGGCGAAAGTAGCAGATGACATTGTTTATATCCCAGAAGCAGAAGATTTACTCATGCCAGTTTTAGCGGTTATTCCAACTCAACTTATTTCTTACTATGTATCTATTGCAAGAGGAAATGATGTTGATAAACCAAGAAATTTAGCAAAATCAGTAACTGTTGAATAAATAATGTTCTTAGTATTATTTTAGAGACACTTAAAAAGCACTATTAAACCTAAGTTTAATAGTGCTTTTTGATTATAAAGATTCATTTACAACGATTTCTTTATTTTTAACTTGTTCATATACTTTATTAACAGTTTCAAGTGTTTTTTCACTTAAGTTAGGATTTTCTGCTGGAAGTCCGACACCATCATTTTCAATTGAAAAGGTGATATCTTGTCCACCAGGGAAATTGCCTTCAACTTCTGCGGCAATCATATCATGTGTCGCTTGATCGACATATTTTATAGCAGAAGTTAATACAACAGAAGCGTTTGTTGCTTCATCATAAACACCATCAAGATATTGGTCAGAATCTACACCAATAACCCATACTTTTTCTCCTTGATTTGCACGACTTTTAGCTTCTGTAATAGCACCCATTCCTGTACCACCGGCAGCAGTAAAGATAACTTTTACACCACGATCGTACATTTGTGCAGCAATTTGTTGGCCAGCAGCTTTATCACCAAATGTACCTTGGTAAACCACGTTTACTTCATCTAAAGTAACTTGTGTTCCTAAGTGAGCATTTGCATACTCAATCCCTTGTGTAAAGCCAGCTTCAAATCGAACAACGGCAGGAATTTGCATACCTCCAATAAATCCGAAATCACCTTCTTGAATTTCTACAGCAGCAGCAACCCCTGCAATAAATCCAGCTTCATGTTCAGCAAAATGAATAGAAACAGTATTTTCAGCAATGACAGTATTGCCATCTTGATCAACTGGTGCCCCATCTAAAATAACAAAATGCGTATTAGGATATTTAGCTTGCGCATTAAAAATAGCCGATTCAAAATAGAATCCTGGCGTAACAATAAAGTTATATCCAGCGTCAGTTAAGTTTCCAATAGATACTAGATAATCTGATTCTGTTTCACCAGCAGGTATGACGTATTTACTATTTTTTACTGTTGCAGTAATACCTTCCCAACTTCCTTGATTAAAAGATCGATCATCAATTGTACCTGAGCCTACTACCATCCCTACTTTAAGGTCTGTATCAAGACGATTAAATTTTGAGGTTGTTTCTGGAGCTGTATTTGCACCACAGCCTACTAAGATACTAAGGGAAAGTACCCCTGATAGTATTTGTGTTAAAAATTTCTTTTTGTCCATTATTAATACTCCGTTTCAAAATAGTGATTTGAAAATATTAGGTAAACCTTTTGCATTATAATAGATGTCTTTACTAAGTACAATATATAAAGTTAATGTCTATATTGTAAAATAATTACAATCATAATGTAAAATACAGATATTAATAATATGATATAAAATCATTAATTCTATTCCTTGGATATGAATATATAATGTAAGTTTGACTTAACTATTTAAAAATGATATATATATGAATATACTATCACTGGAGCAATGGGAGGTTGTAATGATAAAAGAAAGAAATATTGCATTAAGTATTATTTTTTCCTTGATTACATGCGGCATCTATGGAATTTATTGGTTTATTTGTTTAACAAATGATGTAAATGAGGTATCTGGAGACTATTCAATATCAGGAGTACTTGCATTTATTTTAACGATTGTAACATGTGGTATCTATGGATTATACTGGGCATATAAAATGGGGGATAAATTAGATATTGCAAAACAAAATAGAGGTATTCCAGCTAGTAATGGGGGTATACTTTATTTAATTGTTTATATGTTGGCTGGCATTATTGCTTATGCTTTAATTCAGAATGAATTAAATAAACTTGCTGCCTAAGATGAAAAAACGATTCTTACATATAGTCATTTATCTTATAGGACTTATGACTTGTAGTGTAGCCTATATTGTTTGGTGTCATATAAGTACATTACGCATTCCTTGTTTATTTCATTCGTTAACTGGTTTATATTGTTCAGGATGTGGAGTAACAAGAATGTGTTTAGCACTTGTAAACCTAGACTTTAAGACGGCATTTTATCATAATCGTGCAGTATTTATTTGTTTGCCTATTGGTTTATTACTAGGTATAAAGTTACTGATACAATATGTAAAGACAGGGAGCGTCAAGTTATCCTTGCGACAAACACAGTTGCTATGGATTATGATTGTTTTCTTGATTGCGTTTGGTATTTTAAGAAATATACCACAATTTTATGATCTAAGGCCTCCTATATAAGACATAGTCATTCATCAAAAGGTTCTACTTTGGTAGAGCCTTTTTTCGCATAAGGAGGAGTTGTATACGTGTATGAGTATAAAAATTAATAGTAGTGTTGATAATCATAAATGATTATAATAGTAGATATAAATGTAAGAAATGAGGATATAAAATGAATCAACAATTACAGAAAAAGTTAGTTGGGTTAGAAAATAAGATATACGATAAGATAATGCATTCAGTAAGTGAGCAAGAAAAAATAGTCTATAATATGTTAAGTGATTTGATAAAAGAGCTACAACAGCTATTAATGCATATAAATGACATGTCAAATGATTCTTTCTATAGAAGCCTACTATTAAGTGGCCATACTCAATATGAGGATATCATAGAAGAAACCTTAGAAATTTTAGAAGAACTCATAGAAATGCCATTTAAAATACTCATAGGAAAAAAACTTTATGTAGCAATTGAAGATCAGATGGCAGACTTAGATGATTGGATTGAAACGATAAATGAAGAAATAGAGGATGCGTCGAAAGTATTTCCTTATATTGAAGCATGGGATATAGGAGTCTTTTTAGAGGGTATAAATTAATGTATAGTTAAAATACTTATAATGACTATAGTTGTTTAATTATTAAAAAATAATTACCAGAGGAGCGTAGAAATGAAAGAACATTTTTTGCTTTCTGTCATCATTCCTGTTTATTATGAAGAAGCAGTCGTACAAACCTGTTATAAAGAATTAAAGCGTGTGATGTTAAAAAATAAGTGGCAATATGAGTTTGTATTTGTTAATGATGGAAGTAAAGATAAAACGTTAGAATTACTTAGAGAAATTTCTAAAGCAGATATAAATGTTAAAGTTATTGATTTTTCACGTAATTTTGGCCATCAAGTAGCTGTTACGGCTGGTATATTTCATTGTACAGGGGATGTAGCAGTTATTATTGATGCTGATTTACAGGATCCACCTCATGTGATTGAAGAAATGGTAGTAAAGTGGAAAGAAGGATTTGATGTTGTTTATGCAAAAAGAAAGAAGCGTAAGGGTGAAACTTTTTTTAAACTAGTAACGGCTAAATATTTCTATCGTTTTCTTCATTATATGGCAGAGATTGAGATTCCTATGGATACAGGTGATTTTAGGCTAATGGATCGTCGAGTTGTTGAAGCTTTTAAACAGATGCCAGAAAGAAATCGCTTTGTTAGAGGTATGGTAAGTTGGGTAGGCTTTGACCAGACTTATGTAGAATATGAAAGAGATGAACGGTTTGCAGGAGAAACCAAATATCCATTTAAAAAGATGGTACGATTTGCAATGGATGGTATTATTAGCTTTTCTACAAAACCACTTAAAATGGTAAGATCTTTAGGGTTTATTACAATAATAATTGCTATAGGACTATTATTATATTCTTTAATCTCCAAATTTATTATGCATTCAGTTGTGTCAGGTTGGACATCTTTAATGGTTGCCATTACATTTTTTAGTGGCGTACAGTTATTTTCCATTGGGTTACTAGGAGAATATATTGCACGTATTTATGATGAAGGCAAGGGAAGACCTCTTTATATCATTAAAGAGAAAATTAATTTTAAAAATGAACTGGATGATCATGAAACATTCCATTTTCATTAATTAGATCAATAAAAAGAACTACATTTAAATTGATGACTTAAATGTAGTTCTTTTTTGTTTGTTACTTTATTATGATTGAGTAGGCAGTAGTTCGAAAGTATATCCCATATTTCTAGCTTCTGTAATAAAATCACCAAGCACTTCTGTATTCGTTTTGGAAACAGCATGAAGTAGGTAAATGGCTCCATTATGAAGACCATCTAACATTAATTTCTTAGCTTCAGCAGGAACAGGTTGTGCATTAGGCTTCCAATCACAGTAAGCAAAACTCCAAAAGACAGTACGGTATCCTAAGGCTTTAGTCATGGCTAGTGATTTTTGAGAATAATGCCCCATAGGCGGCCTAAAGAAAGGGGGCATTTGGCTTCCTGTGATTTTTTGATAAGCCTCTGAAACACTAGTAATTTCGTTATTGAACTTGCTCTCATTTCCGACAAGTGTTGGCATCGATAAATGATGATTCGTATGATTACAAACGAAGTGTCCTTCTTCATGCATTCTTTTGATAAGATCTTCATTTTTTTCTATATAAGGTAAGGTCACAAAAAACATGGCTTTAACATCCTGGGATTTTAATACGTCTAAAATTTTAGCTGTATACCCGTTTTCATATCCTTCATCAAAAGTCAGATAAACTACTTTTTTTGAGGTGTCACCTAAGCAGCACCCTCCATAATCTTCTAGTTTATAGCCTAATTTCGTATTAAAGCCTGGTAGTTCGTGGTTTTTGGATCGTACGAGCCACCAATCAGTCTTTGTCGTATCAAGATCATGAGTTTCAGCCATACATGAGACTGTACACAGATTAAATAGAAAAACAAAAGCTATAAAATAGCTCAATCCTTTCCTTAGAAAAATGGTAGTTTTTGTGTTCATAAGTATCCATCCTTTTATAAATAATATATTTAGTGTAACCACAACCTAAGAAAATATAACTTGTGTTTCATGAAGATAATTAGATAAATAAACCATATAATTTGATTAAATGATTATATAATTACGTTGACAAAATAATAGAATAGGGATATTCTATTATTAGAAGTGAGGTGAGGCTATGAAAAAGAGTGTTTATAGCTTAGTTTTAATGGATGATGTAGTAGAAGCAATAGATGAATTAGCTTATTCTCTTCATACCAGTCGTTCTAACTTAATTAATCAAATATTGGCTGAGAAGGTATCACTAACAACACCTGAACAGTATTTACAAAAGATATTTCAAAGTTTATCAGATTATCTAAAACCCTATGCACATTTTCAAATTCAAAATCAAGCAGCTGATCATATGTATAGCGTGAAAAGTGCATTAAGATACAAATATAATCCAACAATTCGTTATTGTGTTTATTTAGGACAACAAGAAGGCCATCTAACAGGTCAACTTAGAGTCATTTCTCGTACACAAAGCGACATACTCTATTTCTATTTGAATGAGTTCTTTCGGTTGTGGGAACATATAGAAAATGAAATGAGCCCTACTTTATGGGAACAAGAAGAGGGTTCTAAATGGCTTCGCACCTTAAGATTAGAACTTTTTCAAAAACCCCATCAAAGTACTGATTTAGCCAGTGCGCTATCTACTTATATCAAAGGATTAGATGATGGCTTAAAACTATATTTTGGATCTTTAGAAAATGAAAAGAATCAATATAATCTTTTAAGGGAGCATTATAAAAAAATGCATCACCTGATATAAGTTACAAAATAGATAAAATAAAGGAGGAAATAACATGAATGGACAAAATTATACAAAACGATCTATTGAAGCAATCCAAAGAGCACAGCAAATGGCAATAAGCTATCAAAATAATCAAATTGAGCCACTACATTTAGTATATGCACTACTTACACAAGAACAAGGACTTATTCCACAGGTTCTAACAAAGATGAATGTTAATGTAAGTGCTATCACACAGTCTGTGGGTGATGCTATTAGTAAACTTTCTAAAGTAAGCGGACCTGGTAGAGAGTTAGATAAAGTTTATGTTTCAAGCGAGACAGAAAAAGCACTTAATAAAAGTGAAGATCTTGCAAAAAGAATGAAAGATGAATATGTTTCAGTAGAACATTTAATGCTCGCACTTATTGAAACAGCATCAGGAGAATTAAGTAAGATTTTATCAGCCTTTGCCGTTAATAAAAAAGTTTTTATGGACGTTGTTAAAGAAATACGAGGAGACATGCATGTTACAAGCGAGGAGCCAGAAAGCACTTATGATGTGCTTAATAAATACGGTTATGACTTAGTAGAGAGAGCAAGAGAGCACAAGATAGACCCTGTTATAGGTCGTGATAGTGAAATACGTAATGTGATTCGTATTTTATCAAGAAAAACAAAAAACAATCCTGTCTTGATTGGTGAGCCAGGTGTCGGTAAAACAGCGATTGCTGAAGGCCTTGCCCAACGTATTGTAAGAGGCGATGTACCAGAGACTTTAAAAGATAGGCGAATTTTCTCATTAGATATGGGGTCACTTATAGCTGGTGCTAAATACAGAGGTGAATTTGAAGAAAGGCTTAAAGCTGTCCTTCAAGAGATAAAGAAGAGTGAGGGGAAAATTATTCTCTTTATTGATGAACTTCATACCATTGTAGGAGCTGGTAAGACAGAAGGATCAATGGATGCAGGAAATTTACTAAAACCTATGCTTGCACGTGGAGAACTTCACTGTATTGGTGCAACCACACTGAATGAGTACAGACAATATATTGAATCTGATGCTGCTTTAGCGAGACGTTTTCAACCTGTTATGGTAGAAGAACCTACAGTAGAAGATACGATTGCTATTTTACGTGGTATTAAGGAGCGCTATGAAATTTATCATGGTGTACAAATTCAAGATAACGCGCTTATTGCTGCAGCTACTTTATCCGATCGTTATATTTCTGATCGTTTCCTTCCTGATAAAGCGATTGATTTAGTAGATGAGGCTTGTGCACTTTTAAGAACAGAGATTGATTCTATGCCAGTAGAATTAGATGAGATTTCGCGAAAAATGCTTCAACTTGAAATTGCAGAGACAGCACTAAAAAAAGAAGAAGATCCCATTTCAAAACAAAATTTAGTAGAAACGCAAAAAGAGTTAGCAGAACTTCGTGATCGATTTAAAGCAATGAAAATGCAATGGGAAAATGAAAAAGAAGCAATTACAGCTGTACGTAGTATCAAAGAAGAAATAGAAAATCAAACAGCTAATATGCAAAAAGCAGAACGTGAGTATGATTATAATAAGGCAGCAGAATTAAAATATGGTGTGATACCTGAACTTAAAAAGAAACTTGAAGCTGCAGAGATTAAAGCACAATCTAGTGGTGAACATACACTACTTAGAGATAAAGTTAATGAAGAAGAGATTGCAAAGATTATTTCTAGATGGACACAAATTCCAATCACAAAACTTATGGAAGGTGAACGTCATAAGTTACTTCGTTTAGAAGAAATTTTGCACAAACGTGTGATTGGTCAAAATGAAGCAGTTAATACAGTAACAGATGCTATTTTACGTTCACGTGCAGGTATTAAAGACCCACGAAGGCCAATTGGTTCTTTCTTATTCCTAGGGCCAACAGGAGTTGGAAAAACAGAACTTGCTAAAGCACTTGCAGAGTCATTATTTGATGATGAGCATAGTATGATTCGTATTGATATGAGTGAATATATGGAGAAGCATTCTGTAGCAAGACTTATTGGAGCACCTCCGGGTTATATCGGTTATGAAGAAGGTGGACAACTAACAGAAGCAGTTAGAAGAAAACCTTATGCTGTTATTTTATTTGATGAGGTAGAAAAGGCGCATCCAGATGTGTTTAATGTACTACTTCAAGTATTAGACGATGGTCGTGTTACAGATTCTAAAGGACGTACAGTTGATTTTAAAAATACGATTATCATTTTAACTTCTAATATAGGCTCACAACTTATTCTTGAAGGGATTAATGAAAATGGAGAAATCAATGAGGAAGTAGAAGAAGCCGTTAACCAAACTCTAAAAACGCATTTTAGACCTGAGTTTTTAAATCGATTAGATGAAATTGTACTTTATAAACCACTACAAAAGCATGAAATCATTCAGATTGTTACATTACTTGAAAAAGATTTGAATAAACGTCTAGAAGGTAAACAACTTTATGTTAAACTTACAGAGAGAGCTAAATCCTACATTGCAGAACAAGGATTTGATCCTGTTTTTGGTGCCAGACCACTTAGAAGGTTTTTGCAACGCAAGGTGGAAACACTGATTGCCAGAACACTGATTGCACAAGAAGTTAATCCATTTTCTACCTTTGTTGTAGATTATAATGAGCAAGGCCTAGTCATCAATGTAGAAAGCTAGAATAAAAATTCCTAATGAGTGAGCCTATCTCATTAGGAATTTTTTGATGGAAATTTATTAATAAAATGAAAGCTTTTTATGTAGATTGAATATAAAAATACAGTTATTATATTAAGCTAGAGGAGATGATACAATGATTTTAGTAAGTAGTTGCCTATGCGGTGAAAAATGTAAGTACAATGGAGGAGATAACTTAAACCAAGATGTAATAGCCTATTTGGAAGACAAGGAGGTGATACAAGTTTGTCCTGAAGTATTAGGCGGATTAGATACACCTCGTACACCAGCTGAAATCGTGGGTGGTAGCTCAAGAGATGTTCTTGAAGGAAAGGCCAAAGTTATGACAAAGGAAGGAGATGATGTGACAATAGCTTTTATAAAGGGAGCTCATAAAGTACTTGAGCTGGCAAAACAGTTCAATATTAAAAAGGCCATTTTTAAAGCGAAATCTCCTTCGTGTGGAAAAGGAAAAGTTTACGATGGTTCGTTTCATCATAATCTTGTTGTTGGAAATGGGATTACAGCAGAACTTCTTTTAAAAGAAGGTATTGAAGTGATTACAGAAGCAGAATTATCTAAGCAATGCTAGCTAAAGAAGAAATCCTATCAAGAAGACTTACCTATTCGGATTGTTATAACATACTTAATCGATATAAAAGAGGCTAAAGTGTAAACTTTAGTCTCTTTTTGCATAAAGTAAATGGTAACTTAAATAATATATCCTTATGTTTTACTTCTACTCGTCCGTATGTTTGCATAAATATAATAGTATAAGGGGGTCAGTATGTGATGAAAGGGAAAAATAAGAAAAATCAAGAGGCATTTAGAGAGCAACTTTCAAAATTGTTTGAAGTGCCACCGGAGGTAGTAAGTGACTTTCCTAAAATTGTACTAGCAGGCAATCAGGAAATAAGCATTGAGAATTTTAATGGTCTTATAGAATATACAGCACAGAAGATTCGTATGAATACTAAATGTGGTGTCGTAGTAATTGATGGTATAGAGCTTGAAGTAAGAAAGATGACTTCTGATTATATTATGATTAGCGGTACTATTATACAAGTTGGATTTGTACTTTGAGAGGAGGATAAACTTTGTTTTTATCATTATGGCATTATTTACAAGGGTATGTTATAGTAGAGATAAGTGGATTTAATGTCGAAAAATTTCTTAATCTTACAACTTATCATGGTCTAATTTTGTGGAATATTCAACGTATCGGAGAAAAAGTTTACTTTTCTACTTCTATAGAAGATTTTAAAGCTATGAAACAAGATGCAAGAAAAACAAGAAGTAGATTAAAAATCGTTGAGAAATATGGACTTCCTTTTTTTACTTATCGTTATAAAAAACGTAAGTTATTTGCAATTGGTATTGGGATATTTATTATGATGTTGTGGCTTCTTTCTTCTTTTGTATGGCTTGTAGAAGTAGAAGGTAGTCATCGTATTAATAGTTTAGATATTATTCATACATTAGAAGAAAATGGCTATAGCACAGGAAATTGGAAAGGGAAAATGAATCTACGTGAGGCAGAAACAATTCTTCTTAAGCATTATCCAGATATTATTTGGGTTGGTATTGATTATGAAGGGACACGAATGATTGTAAGAGTGGCTGAGAGTATTTTACCACCTACAATGAATGCTTTAGATATAGCTCCAAGCTCACTTATAGCTAAAAGAGATGCACTCATTACATATATCGCTGTAGAAAAGGGTAAACCTATGGTTAAGGCAGGAGACATTGTGAAAAAAGGGGACATGTTAGTTGCTGGTGAGATGCCATTAGGTGAAGAGGATCCTAGCCCCTATTATACTGCATCCAAAGCTACCATAAGGGGCAAAACAATTTATACAGTATCAGGTGATATTTCACTTGACCAGGTTAGAAAAAATTATACTAATGAAACAAGTAAGAAATACATTTTAAAGTTTTTTGATAAAAACCTAACTTTGTTTTCTGAAAAAGCATTAACAGATCACTATGATAAAATGCTTACTTTGCATCAACTTCGCATAACAAAACTTTTTCCACTTCCTTTTGCAGTTGAAGTACAAACGTGTATTAGCTATGTCCCTGCCTATTATACTCTAACTAAGGAAGAAGCAGAGGATCGATTACTTTCTGAATTATGGAATGAAGTTAGTGAAAGCCTATCAGGAGAAGTACGTATTCTAAAACGAGAGGCATATTTTAAACAAACAGATAGGCATATTTCTGGTACCTTATATGTTGTTGCAGAAGAAGAAATTAGTTATCCAGTAGGAGTTGAACAAGAGATGCAAAATAAAGGAGAAATGCTAAATGAATAAAATAGAAAAAGAAATAGAAGTACCTGCACATGATTTGTCCAATGTATTTGGACAGTTTGATGAACATACTCTTCTTATTGAGAAAACATTAAATGTTCAAATCGTTTTGAGAAATGATAAGTTAAAAGTATCAGGTGAAAAAGAGCAAGTTAACTTAGCACTTAAGATCCTTAAAAAACTATTTAAACTAGCTGAAAAAAATGAATTAATTGATTCTCAACGAGTTAAATATATGCTAGATCTATTAGGAACAAAGAAAGAAGAGGATCCTAATGTAATGGAGCAAAATACAGTGATATTAACCCATCTGGGTAAACCTATCAAATGTAAAACCTTAGGCCAAAATGAGTATATTCAAAAAATTAAAAAGAACACAGTTGTTTTTGGTATTGGACCTGCTGGAACAGGAAAAACTTACTTAGCAATGGCAATGGCAGTTAATGCTTTTCGTAAAAATGAAGTAAATAAAATTATTTTAACAAGACCAGCCATCGAAGCCGGAGAAAAACTAGGATTTTTGCCAGGAGATTTGCAAAGTAAAGTTGACCCTTATCTACGTCCATTATATGATGCATTGTTTGAGATTATGGGGCCAGAAAATTTTGAAAAGAATATGGAAAAAGGTCTTATTGAAGTAGCACCACTTGCTTATATGAGAGGACGCACTTTAAATAATGCTTTTATTGTACTAGATGAAGCACAAAATACAACATCACCTCAAATGAAAATGTTTTTAACGCGAATAGGCTTTAACTCAAAGGTAGTTGTAACAGGTGATTTGACTCAAGTTGATTTACCTAACCAAGAAATGAGTGGATTAAAACATGCGATGAAAATATTAGATGGGGTAGAGGGAATTGGTTTTACGTATTTAAGTCAAAAAGATGTTGTAAGGCATCCAATTGTACAAAGAATAGTAGAGGCTTATGATGCTTTTGAACATAAGCGCTAGATTCTAAGCAGGCTAAGCTTAGAGCTTAGAGGGGGACAAAAGATGAAAAACAAAGAATATGGATGGGCTATTTTCCCTGTGATTGCAATAGTTATTACTTTCTTTTGTATTGTATCAGGTAACTTCTTCACACAGAAAATATCTCTTCAAATAGGGGAAATAGCTAAAGAAACGCTTTATGCACCATTTCAAGTAGAGAATGAAGAGGCAACAACGAGAAAAAAACAAGAAGCAGAAGCTGCTGTAGAGAATGTTTATAAAAAAGATAGTACCATTCAAGAAAAAGCAATTGGTAATATTGAGACATTATTTAGGTATATTAATACCATTCAAACAACAGAAGTTGCAGAACAGTTACAAAAGTCAAAAGTTGAAGTTTTAAGTGGTCGTTCTCCCATTGGACTATATAATGAACAATACGAAATTTTGTTAAATGCTTCTTCGGAAACACTAGAGCAAATGAAAGCTATATGTATAGATACGGCAAGCCAGCTATTTGCTGCTGGTATTTCTCAAGAAGATAGTAATAAAAGTATAGAAGTACGCCAAGCTATAGAGCAAACAGAGTTAAGTGCTTCACTAAAAAAAATCGCTGAAGATATTATTAATACTGTATTAGAGCCTAATGTGGTTATAGATGAGGTTGCAACAAATGAGCAAAAAAAGGTTGCAAGAGATAAAGTAGATACAGTATATGTTCTTGCTCAAGAAAAGATTGTTGAAAAGGGTTCAAGAGTAACTGAGGAAGTATATAAACTTCTAGAGAAAGTTGGATATCTAGATACAGATCCAGCTAGTCGCATCAAGCAATATATCGGCATTATTTTACTTATCCTATTAGTAGGGTTTTTATATTATTATTATATAAGAAAAACCTATATTCTTTATAATAAATCTATTACAAGAAGACATCAAAACAAACAATTTAGTTTGATTTTTATTTTATACAGTATGGCTTTGCTTGTAACAAGAACTTTATTAGGATTACCTTTTGTATATCTACCGCTAAGTGTTGTATGTATGATTATTGCCTTTGCAATGGGACCTCATATTGCATTTATGACGCATATTCTTATTGTCATTTTTTCAGCTGTTATTTTTAAAGGTGACATCGTTTTTATCTTATACTTTATAATAGCTGGTATTGCAAGTACTCTTATTGTAACAAGAATGCATGAACGTACAAAAACATTAATTAGTGCAGTGTCCGTTGGAGGGATCCAATTTGCAACCTATCTAGCACTTAAACTACTGATCGGTGCTAATCTAAGTATGAGTGTTGTTTCAGAAGGTATTGTTGCATTTATTATGGGGATTATTTCAGTTGTTGCTGTCATTGGAGCATTGCCTATGTTTGAATCATTGTTTGACTTTGTAACACCTATGCAACTTCTAGAAATGACAAATCCTAATCAACCTATTTTGAAGCGTCTTTTAATCGAAGCGACAGGGACTTATTATCATAGCTTGCTTGTAGCTAATTTAGCTGAAGCTGCAGCAGCAAGCATAGGTGCTAACGCTTTACTTGCTAGAGTTGGTGGTTATTATCATGATATTGGTAAGCTGACCTGTAGTAATTATTTTAAAGAAAACCAAGGTATTATTAATCCTCATGATTATATGACACCAAAAGAAAGTTATGAGGTCATTGTATCTCACGTCATAGCAGGTATAACATTAGCAGATGAATATCAGTTACCTAACTATATTAAAGATTTTATTCGCCAACATCATGGGACAAGCATTATGCAATATTTTTATGTTAAAGCGCAAAAAGAATCAAAAGAACCAATATTAGAAAAAAGTTTTCAATATCCAGGACCTAAACCACAAACAAGAGAGACTGCACTTGTAATGCTTGCAGATATCGTTGAAGCTACTGTAAGATCTATGCAGGATAAGTTAGGTAGAGAAGTCCAAATTGAAGATGTTGTTAGAAAAAGTGTCAAGCAAAAATTAGAAGAAGGTCAGCTTGATGAATGTGAAATTTATATTTCTGATTTAGATAAAATCATAGACTCCTTTACAAAAATGCTAACTGGCATGTATCATCAACGTATAGCTTATCCAGAAAGGAATGATAAATAAGTGACAATTTTATTAGAAGATGAAACTGGTTTTTTTAACCAATATCCAAACCTGTATAAAAAGGTTGAAAGCGTTATTGAACGTTGTTTAGATGAAGAAGAAGTACCTTATGAAGTAGAAGTAAGCTTAACCATGGTAGATATGAATCGTATTCATGAAATTAATAAAACACATAGAAATATAGATCGCCCTACAGATGTCTTATCTTTTCCACAAATAGATGCAGAAGAAATAGGTTATATTAATTGGGATCAAATTGACTACTCAAGTTGCATAAATTATGATACTGAGGAAGTCATGCTCGGAGATATTATTTTATGTGACGAGAAAGCAAGAGAACAAGCAGAATACCTTGGACATAGTTTAGAACGTGAGGTATGTTTTTTAGTAGCACATAGTATGTTTCATTTATTAGGTTATGATCATATGACACCTGAAGATGAGAAAAAGATGGTCAATAAGCAAGAAAGTGTGTTACAATATTTATCTATATTAAGATAAAAAGCTATAAATAATCATGGAATAAAGAGACAATAAAATAGATTTACAAGAGGAAGAATAGGAGAAGTTAATGAACGCATCATTTAAATCAGGTTTTGTATCTATTATTGGAAGACCCAATGTAGGAAAATCAACACTCATGAATCAGCTTATTGGAGAAAAAGTAGCCATTATGTCTAATAAGCCTCAAACGACTAGAAATCGTATTCAAACCGTATTAACAACGGAAGAATTTCAAGCAGTATTTATTGATACCCCAGGGATTCACACTCCAAAGAATAAATTAGGTGAATTTATGGTGAAGTCTGCTATTACAACACTTAATGAAGTAGATGTTATTTTTTATTTAGTAGAAGCAGACCCTTTTATTGGAAGAGTAGATGAAGAAATTATCGAACGTTTAAAGCACATTGAAACACCTGTATTTTTATGTATTAATAAAATCGACAGTGTGCCAAAGGAAACGGTACTAGAGACCATAGATGCTTATCGTAAAGTCTATGACTTCAAGGAAATTATTCCTATTTCTGCATATGAAGGACTTAATTTACAAGCTATCTTAAAAACAATGCCAATTTATTTACCAGAAGGTCCTCAATTTTTCCCAAGTGATATGTTAACGGATCAACCTGAACGACAAATTGTAGCAGAAATTATTCGTGAAAAAGCACTTCATCTTTTAGATAAAGAAATCCCACATGGTATTGCTGTAGAAATAGACACCATGAAAAGAAGAGAAAAAGGACATGTTGTTGATATTGAAGCAACAATTGTATGTGAAAGAGACTCTCATAAACGCATTATCATTGGAAAACAGGGACAAATGATTAAAGAAATTGGAACTAAAGCACGATATGATATTGAACGCTTATTAGGTTCTAAAATTTATCTAACGCTATGGGTAAAAATTAAAAAGAATTGGCGCGATAGTGATTTTTTAATAAAAAACTACGGTTATAATGGAAAAGATCTAATGTAATAAATGTCAAGGTACTTGCAATTGGTATTTTTTTTGTAGGATAGTTAGCCCAAAACTGCATAACTTAACTATAAATGAACCATTAGGGGGCTTGAGAATATGTTACAAGAATTTTGGAGTTATTTTATGATAACAGGACAAGTTGATACGTATCTTAACTATAAGGCTTATGAGGAAGTTACTAAAAATAGCAGTGATTTCCAAAAGCTGCCTAACGGTGAGAATGAGGTAGGATGATTGTAGTATGCTGATTAGAACAAAAGCATTAGTAGTTAAAGAATATATTGTGGGTGAGAGTGATAAGTATATCACTCTCTTCACAAAAGAATATGGTAAAATTCAAGTATTGGCACCCAAAGCCAAAAAAGTAGATAGAGGGTTTGCATCTGCAACACAACTTTTTGTTTATGGAGAGTTTATCCTGACATCTTTTAAAGACACCTATCGATTAGTAAATGTTGATATTATAGAAATGTTTCACAACATCAGAAATAGACTTGAATCATTAAGTTATGCAAGCTATATTATGGAATTTCTACAATATGTTACTGAACCTATGTTGGCCCAGCCTGAATTATTAAGGCTTACTCTAAAAACGCTTAAAGCCTTAACTTATGAAGAGGCCAGTTATAGTCTTATTAGACGTATCTATGAATTAAGAGCTTTAGCAGAGCTAGGCTTTATGCCTCAGTTAGCAAGTTGTACAGAATGTGGAGAAGTCTTAAAAGAAGGTGAAACAAGTAAGTACTATTTCTCAGCAGAAGCTGGTGGGCTAGTTTGTGAAAGTTGTAAATCGTATTATAAAGATACGGTGATGATTAGCTATAGTACACGTTATACCTTACAGTACATACTAAGTTCATCAATTAATAAGCTTTACCACTTTAGGGTAACTCATGAGATACAACAAGAATTAAATCAAGTCTGTAACTACTATGTACCTTTTTATGTTGATAAAATATTTAAAACAGTTGAATTTATTGATCGTATAGAGGCAATGATATAAATAATAAAAGGAGGCTAAATAGCCTCCTTTTATTATTTATATAAAGAAAATAAATCGCATCAAAGAAGAAATAACGAGAAGATAGTCACTATTTGAAAATTTATATTTAGGGTATACTATATAGAGATAAGTGGTAAGATTTTATAATTCTTAAGATATAAATTGGTGAAATATGCTATAATACATTTAAATGAATAAATGAGGTGTAGTATGAAAGAAAAATTATTATTATTTGATGGACATAGTATAGCCAATCGTGCTTTTTATGGAGTCCCTTTATTAACCAATAAAGAAGGACAATATACAAATGCAGTTTTTGGCTTTTTAAATATGATGCTTAGTATTATAGAAAAGGAAAAACCTAATTACTTAGGCGTTTGCTTTGATTTAAATGTGCCAACTTTTAGACACGAATTTTCAAGTGAATATAAGGGGAATCGTAAAGGAATGCCAGAGGAACTTCGCTCACAAATTCCTCTTATAAAAAAAGTACTTACAGCAATGCATATTCATATTGTTTCAAAAGAAGGATTTGAAGCGGATGATGTTCTAGGTACATTAGCGAAATCTGCAGAAAAGGAAGGTATGTGTGTAACGGTTGTATCAGGAGATCGTGATTTATTTCAAATTACTTCTCAAGATATTGAAATTAAAATCCCACGTACGAAGAAAACAGGTACAGAAATCGAAAGTTTTTTTGCAAAAGATGTAGAGGCTGTATATGGAGTGACACCTCGTGCATTTGTGGATGTAAAAGGTCTTATGGGAGATGCTTCGGATAATATAAAAGGCGTACCAGGGATTGGTGAGAAGACAGCCATTAAACTCATCAAGGAATATGGTAGCATTGAAAATCTCTTAGAGCATTTAGATGAAATTAAGCAGAAGAAACTTAAAGAAAATCTAACAAATTTTGCACAAGATGCAAGAGATAGTAAAATGCTAGCAACAATCGTATGTGATGTACCATTAGAATATGCATGGCAAGATTTCGATTTTGATTTAACACTTGATGAAGAGGCCACAGAACTTTTTAAAGCTTTAGAATTAAAATCAATTCTAGCCAAGTTACCTAAAAATGAAGTAGCGTCTCCTGTCAAAGAGGCCAATATTACTACTTTGACAACAGAAACTTTTAAGCAGTTTCTTATAGATAAAAAAGGTAGTGAAATAGGAATGAGCTACTTTTTAGAGAAAGATAAGCTTGGACTTGCTCTTTCAATTGAAGATCAGATTTATTATAAAGAGTGGGATATGAATAGTGATGAAGAAATTACACTGCTTACCGAATTTTTGGAAAGTCCAAGTTATGAAAAAATTGTTCATGACAGCAAGAAGATGATGCATGACCTTATAACGTATCATATAAGGTTGGTAAATGCTAATTTTGACACGTTTATTGCAGCCTATCTTTTACATCCAACAAGTAAAGAATACGTTTTATCAGAACTTGAGGAGTTATTCTTAGGTAGCCATAGTGTATCTCATGATGAATTACTTTTAGGCAAAGGCAAGTCTCAGAAAAAGTGGCTCGAATTAGAGGAAAGTATTCGTTTGCAAGAGCTAGGAAAGCGTGCCCTTATACTCTGCCAGATAAAAAAAGTGATGGCTATTAAATTAGAAGAAGAGCACATGCTCTCTTTATTTAACGAAATTGAAATGCCTCTTATTGAAGTTTTATTTGATATGGAAATAGCAGGAATTACTGTCGATCCTAGTGGCCTTACTACTTATGGTAAGGAGCTTCAAGCGTTACTTGATAAGATATCTGAACAGATTTATGAAGAAGCAGGTGAAACTTTTAATATTAATTCACCTAAACAACTAGGAGTTATTTTATTTGAAAAAATGCAGATTCCTGTGGTTAAAAAAACAAAGACAGGTTATTCTACAGCTGCAGAAGTATTAGAAGTACTAAAAAAAGATTATCCAATTGTTGAAAAGATTCTAGAATATCGCCAATATGCAAAGCTTAAATCTACTTATGTAGATGGCTTACTAAATGTGATTTCAGATGATTACAAAATTCATTCTACTTTCAATCAAACAATTACAGCGACTGGTAGACTAAGTAGTACTGAACCTAATCTACAAAACATACCTGTTAAATTTGAGATGGGCAAAAAAATTCGAAGTCTTTTTATACCAACATCAGATGAGTATGTATTTTTAGATGGAGATTATTCACAGATTGAACTTAGATTACTAGCACATATCTCAAAAGATCATACGCTTATTGATGCATTTAAGCACAATATGGATATTCATGCCTTAACAGCTTCACAAGTATTTCATGTCCCTTTTGATGAGGTGACATCTATTCAAAGAAGCAATGCAAAAGCAGTTAATTTTGGAATTGTGTATGGAATTAGTGCTTTTGCTCTTTCAGAAGACCTTAAAATATCTCAGAAAGAGGCACAACGTTATATTGATGGATACTTTGAAAAATATCCTAATATTAAAAGTTATATTGAAAGTACCATTTCATATGCTATGGAGCATGGATATGTAGAAACACTTTATCATCGTAAAAGAGAAATCCCTGAAATTTTAGCAAGTAATTATAATTTAAGGGAATTTGGAAAACGTATTGCTATGAATACACCTATTCAAGGTACTGCAGCAGATATTATTAAAATAGCCATGATTAGAGTACATCGTAAACTAAAAACGCTTAAGTTACGTTCTAAATTAATTTTAACTGTACATGACGAATTACTTATTGAGACTCATCGTGAGGAAATTGAAATGGTAAGACAGCTTCTTAAAGAAGAAATGGAGCATGCAGCAGATTTAAGTGTGCCTTTACACGTAGATGTACATCAAGGACAAAATTGGCTAGAAGTAAAATAGGGGTGTAAAAATGAAAGTAATTGGTATAGTAGGAGGAATGGGAGCTGGTAAGTCAACAGTTATTGCTATAATGAATGAAATACAGCCATTTTCTTATATTTCAGCAGATTTAATAGGACATGAGATTCTACTAAAAGGTGCAGATGCCTATCAGCCTATTATTAAAGCATTTGGTAAAGAGATATTAGATGAATCAGGAGAGATTATAAGAAAAAAGCTAGGACAAGCAGTTTTTGGAAATCCAGAAAAAGTGGCATTATTAAATACAATTACCCATCCCATAATCACAACAAAAATAAAGGAACGTATTGCCTATTATCAGAAGACTGCACCGGGTCAGCATATTATTTTAGAAGCAGCGCTGTTACTGGAAAGTGGATTGGTTGATCTAACTGATCTAGTCATTGCCGTTTATGCAGATAAAGATGTAAGAGTAAAGCGTGTGATGGCTAGAGAAAATTTAGATGAGGCGCATATTCTAAAACGATTTAAAGCACAAAAAGAATGGGAAGAACTTAAGGCAGCAGCAGATTATGTAATTGATAATGGTATCTCTTTAGATGCGACAACTACTCAAATTAAGCAGCTTTTAACCTTATTATAAGTTAGCTGTTTTGTAGATAAAGGAGGAAAGATGATGAAAAAGCTTAAGAAGCTTATGCTGATAGGCTTGTTATTGATGAGTGTATCAGGATGTAGTTTATTGCATAAAGATATCAGTAATGAACAAAATAATTTATCTGAAGAAGGTTCAGATTTAAAGCAAGAGACAACTACGCAAAATAGCGCATCTCAAATGGTTATTGCGATGAATACACCCAAAACACTTAATCCACTTTATAATACGCAAGCTAATGTAGAGCAAGCTTTATATTTAATATTTAGTCCTCTTGTAAATATTAAAGAAGATGGATCTATTAGTGCAAACTTAGCTAAATCATGGGTTACCAATGAGGATAATACAGCAGTAACGATTACATTAAAAGAAGGTCTAACCTGGCATGATGGAATGCCTCTTACAAGTGATGATGTTATTTTTACATTAGGTAAGATACAGACTATTGCAGATTCTCCCTATAAGCAAGCAGTGGAAAACCTACAAACTGTAGAAAAAATTGACAGCACCACCTTTAAGATTGTTTATAAACAAAGTTTTAGCAGTGTATTGCAAACACTCTTTTTCCCAGTTATACCAGAGCATATTTATAATGTAGAAAATAGTGACTCTATGAGTATTACACCTATTGGGTCAGGCCCTTATAAATATGAAAGTACAACACCATTAGAGGCCATTCATTTAGTAGCTAATGCTAATTATTTTAATGGGAAACCTAATATAGAGAAGATACAAATTAATTTGATTCCGGATGAAGCAAGTAGCTTACATTCTTTTAAGCAAGGATTAATTGATGTGATTTATACCTCAGAAACAGAATGGGGTAAGTATGCAAACAATAACTCTAATCCTTCAGTTGAGATGGTATCTCCAATCTATGAATTTATGGGACTTAATTTTAATAAACCACTTTTTCAAAATGAGATGGTACGAAATGCGCTAGTTTATGCACTTAATAGAGAAGATATCGTACGTTTATATTATTTGGGACATGCAGTTATAACGGATACACCTATTAGTCCAACATCTTATTTATATGATAAAAATCTTGAGATAAAAGCATATGATAAAGAAAAGGCGAGACTTCTTTTAACCCAAGAGGGCTATCAGTTAGATAATGATACTGGACTCATGACAAAGAACGGCATCCCTTTTTCATTTACATTAATGGTCAATAAGGAAAATAGTGATCGTGTTAAGGTAGCTAAAGAAATGCAACGTATGTATGCAGAGATCGGGATTGATATGCAGATCGACATCGTAGATAAAGATGTCTATTTAAGCCGACTTGTAGCAAAGCAATATGATGCCTTTTTAGGTGGCTGGCAACTTTCTTATGCCTTAGATTTAAGCTTTGCTTTTCATTCTGCAAGTGTTTTAAATGGGGAAAATTATATCAGTTATCGAGATAATAAAATGGATGAATTATTACAGCAAGCCTTTTTAGCGACAAGTGATACGATTTATGAGGCTTATAGTGAACTTCAACAGTATTTTGCATCTTCAAATCCATATATTAGTTTGTACTTTAAGAAATCAGTACTTATGACTCAAAACACCATAGGAGGCAATATTGAGCCAACACCTTTAAACGTTTTTGCTAATGTAGAAGAGTGGACAATAGGGAAAAAATAAAAGATAAGGCCTAGCCTTGTCTTTTATTTTTTATGCACATTATTACTTTTATTTTAGAGTCTTATAGTGTAAAATGATTAAAAAGAGAGGCGAAGGGATATGAAATATTATCAAAAGTTTTTTTATGATGCATGCATTATTGCTCAAAAGCGCGATAATCGCCCTTTCATTCATGAAGGGGATACAACATGTCCTTTTTGTTTAGCCAATGAATCCAGTTTAGAAAAGATAATTGATGAAAGTTGGCAGTCAGATGAACTCTTTGCCAGAATTGTTTCTAATCGCTATCCAGTAACTTCAGAAGAACGAGCAAAAGGGCTACATGATGTGATTATCGATACTCATAATCATACATTTCATCCAAAAGATTTTACAATTCAGCACTGGGAAATATTATTATGTATGATTCAAAAGAGATGGCATGCCATTATGACCTTGCCTAACATTCGCCTAATTGAAGTATTTAAGAACTACGGAGAAGATGCAGGTGCAAGTATTAGTCATTCTCATTGGCAATTGATTGCATTAGAAGTCATACCTTATACTATGCAGATCAAGTATCAAGCATATAATAGTCTACATACACAATGTTGCTATTTATGCAGTAACATACATAAGCAAGAGGGGAGTGTGATTTGGGAGGATAGCTTGTGGGAAATCTGGATACCTCCAGTACCACAATTTCCTTATGAAGTGTGGCTTGTTCCCAAAAAGCATTATCAACATTATGGAGAGCTTTCATTAGAAGAAATAAAAGAGTTAGGAAAGTTAATGAAGTATTTATTACAAGTATATCATCAAATAAAATCTCAGTATGCCTTTAATATCTGCTTTATGAGTGGTGATTTAAAAAAGGAATATCCTTATCATTTCCATATAAAACTTATGCTTCGTATAGGAAAGGTAGCAGGCTTTGAAATTGCTACAGGTTGTCATATTATAAGCATAGCGCCTGATATGTATGCTGAGCAAATTAAGAAAATTTTAAAGGGGATGTATAAGTGAATGCATATTTAAAAGAAACATTATGCTTTGGATTAGATATCGGTACACGGACAGTCATAGGTGTAGTTGGCTACAGAGACGGTGAGGACTTTGTGCTGGTAGATTATGAATGTAGAGCACACGAAGAAAGAGCCATGATAAATGGCCAAATTCATGATATACAGAAAGTGACCCGTATTGTCTATGAAATAAAGATAGCTTTAGAAAAAAGATTAGGAGTTGTCCTAAAAGAAGTAGCAGTTGCTGCTGCCGGTAGGTCATTAAGTACGCAGATTGTAGAAGTAACAGAAGCCTTTGATGAAGTACGTGAGATTACCTTATCAGATATTCATCACTTGGAGTTAGAAGGTGTAGAAAAGGCAAAGGTTAAACAGCAGGATAAGATGCAAGAAACAGATTATTATTGTGTAGCTTATTCAGTGATTCAGTATTACTTAGATGAGTATGTAATGGTCAATCTTGAAGGACATAAAGGCCATCAGATAAAAGCAAAGCTTATTGCAACTTTCTTACCTAAACAAGTTATTGATAGCTTATATGCAGTAACAGAAAGAGCGGAACTTATTGTGAGTCATCTGACATTAGAGCCTATTGCTGCTATAAATGCAGTTATTCCAAAGCAAATCAGACTGCTAAATTTGGCGCTCATTGATATTGGAGCTGGTACATCTGATATTGCCATTACTAAAGAAGGAAGCATTGTATCATATGGTATGATTCCGAGTGCTGGTGATGAGGTAACCGAAGCAATTGTACATAAATATTTGGTGGATTTTAATACAGCAGAAATGATGAAGAAACAAGCCATTATCAATGAGAAGATTACATTTACAGATATTATTGGAATGACGCATACCATTACATCAAGTGAACTTAGTGAAATGATTGTACCTGTTATTGAGACCATGACTTGTCAGATTGCACAGCGTATTTTAAGTCTTAATGGAGGCACTTCTCCTAATGCTGTATTTTGTGTAGGTGGTGGTAGTCAAATGTTAGAAGTAACATCAAGGCTAGGATCACACTTAGGAATAGCTAAGGAGCGAGTAGCATTAAGAAGTACGACACATCTAGTAAACTTCAAGGATGAAATTGGTATGCTTGATAGTCCTGAAATGATTACACCAGTAGGTATTTGTATGAATATGATACAGGATAAATATAATCAATTTACATGTGTCGAGGTTAATGATCAGAAGGTTCAACTTCTTAATGCCAAAAAACTTACCATTTTAGATGCTATCATAGCCGTAGGAATTGAACATAGTGCTATTTTCCCTAAAAAAGGCAATACACTTATGTTTAAGTTAAATGGTGAGCGCCAAAAGATAAAAGGAGAAAGTGGTGTACCAGCAACTATTTTACTAAATGGGAAAGAAGCTTCTATTCAAGAACACATTAAGGATGGAGATGTCATTGGGATTGAATTTGCAACGCATGGTATGGCACCCCATCTAACCATAGGTGATCTTATAAAAAGTGAAAAGCAAGTAAAACTTGAAGGACAAAGCTATGATTTACCACTTGTATTAGTTAATGGTAATTTAGTAACGAAAGATTATGTTATTTTATCAAATGATGAAATTACAATCAGCTCTATCAATACACTGAAAGACTTGTTAGATAATTTAGGTATTTCAATGGATAATAAATTAGTTACTAAAGATTTTAAAGAGGTTAAGCCTGATTATATGATACAAGATGGAGATGCTTTTTTAATTGATTTTCTAGTGGCACCTATAGAACAAATTACGGATCATGAAAAGAGGCGCATACCTGAAGAAATACCTCAAGAGAAAATTGCCATGCAGCAGAAAAGTATTGAAATAGAAAAGGAAAGTCTATATGTTACTGTAAATCATCAGCTCGTTTGTTTACCTAAAAAAGATTCGGACTATATTTTTGCAGGCGTATTTGATTTTATAGATTTTGATTTATCCAGACCACAAGGTACCATTCAACTCATAAGAAATGGTAGAAGTGGTGCACTAACTGATATTTTACATGATGGAGATATATTAGAAATTTATTGGAAAAAGTAAACAATTAATGAGTAAGAATTAAGTTAAATGGGATAGGAGGCCGAATATGAAAGGAATTATTACAGTAGTAGGAAAAGATAAAGTTGGTATCATTGCAAAGGTATGTTCATTTTTAAGTGAGAAAAATATTAACATTTTAGATATTTCTCAAACAATCGTACAAGGTTACTTTAACATGATGATGATTGTTGATATAGATGCTGCAAAAGGTGATTTTGTAGAGATCGTAGATCAACTTTCTAAATTAGGACAAGAAATCGGCGTAGACATTCGTTTGCAACATCAAAATATTTTTGATAATATGCACAGAATTTAAGAAACGAATAGTGACATAGGAATAAATAGAGAGGAATAATAATCATGATTTCAAGATATGAAGTGCAAGAAACAAATAAAATGATTCAAGAGTCAAATTTAGATATTCGTACGATTACTATGGGGATTAGCTTATTAGACTGTGCATGTGATGATATGGATAAGCTCTGTAATAAAGTCTATGATAAAATTACTCGTAAAGCAGAAAAATTAGTAGAAACAGGAGAAATCATCTCTAAAAAATACGGTATACCCATTGTAAATAAGCGTATTTCAGTTACACCTATTGCCTTAATTGGCGGAGCTACGGGGGCCCATTCGTATGTACCTATTGCGAAAGCATTAGACCGAGCTGCACAAACTGTAGGGGTTAACTTTATTGGTGGTTTTTCTGCACTTGTGCATAAAGGTTGTACAAATGCAGATAATGTGCTTATAGAATCTATTCCAGAAGCTTTAGATGTCACACAAAACGTTTGCTCTTCAGTAAATGTTGGTTCTACACGTACAGGAATCAATATGGACGCAGTTAAACGTATTGGCGAAATTATTAAATTAACAGCCGAAAGAACAGCTGATCGTGCAAGTATTGGTTGTGCAAAATTCGTTGTTTTCTGTAATGCACCAGAAGATAATCCTTTTATGGCCGGTGCCTTTCATGGAGTAGGTGAAAGAGAGGCAGTTATTAACGTAGGTGTAAGTGGCCCTGGTGTTGTTAAAAAAGCATTAGAAGAAGTTAGAGGCGCAGACTTTGAAACATTATGTGAACAAGTAAAGCGTACAGCATTCAAAATCACAAGAGCGGGTCAAATGGTTGCAAGAGAAGCTTCTTCAATGTTAGATGTGCCATTTGGTATTATTGATTTATCACTTGCACCAACACCAGCAGTAGGAGATAGTATTGCAGAGATTTTTGAAGAAATGGGTCTTGAAAGTGCAGGTGCACCAGGAACAACTGCGGCACTTGCTATTTTAAATGATTCTGTTAAAAAGGGCGGTGTGATGGCATCTTCATGCGTAGGTGGCTTAAGTGGTGCATTTATTCCTGTTAGTGAAGATCATGCCATGATCCGTGCTGCCGAAATAGGTGCTTTAACTCTTGAAAAACTTGAAGCAATGACTTGCGTATGTTCAGTAGGACTTGATATGGTTGCCATTCCAGGTGATACTAGTGCGGCAACTATTTCCGGCATTATTGCAGATGAAATGGCTATTGGTATGATTAATGCTAAAACAACAGCAGTTCGTATCATCCCTGCTATTGGAAAAAAAGTTGGAGATAGTGTTGAATTTGGTGGTCTATTAGGATATGCGCCTATTATGCCAGTTAATCCTTATCAATGTGTGGACTTTATTACAAGAGGCGGAAGAATTCCGGCTCCAATTCATAGTTTTAAAAACTAATTTATAAAATAAAAAGGAGAAAATACTTATGTCAAACGTTTTAAAAGCATTGCAACCTCAAAAAGTATTTGAGTACTTTGAAATAATTAGTAGTATTCCAAGGGAATCAGGAAATGAAAAAGCAATTAGTGACTATATGGTAAAATTTGCAAAAGATCTTGGTTTAGAAGTTCATCAAGATGAAGCATATAATATCTATATTAAAAAACCAGCTACAAAAGGATATGAAAACGTACCTGCTGTTATTTTACAAGGACACCTAGATATGGTATGTGAAAAAAATAAAGATACACAGCATGACTTTAAAACAGAAGGGCTTAAACTCTATATTGATGGAGATTGGATTGGTGCAGAGGGGACAACTTTAGGCGCTGATAATGGTGTAGCTATCGCTTATCAGATGGCTATATTAGCAGATGATACACTAAAACATCCAGCTATTGAATGTTTAATGACCACGGATGAAGAACGTGGAATGACAGGTGTATCTAATCTACATCCAGAATATTTACAAGGAAAAATCCTTTTAAATTTAGATACTGAGGTAGAAGGAGAATTTTTAGTAAGTTGTGCAGGAGGAGCAAAGGCTTATTTAACAATGCCTTATGAACCCATAAAAATTTCAAAGGATGCAGTCCTTTATAAAATTACCTTAAATGGATTGAAAGGTGGACATTCTGGAGCTGAAATTCATTATGAGAGAGGAAATGCACACCTTCTTATGGGAAGAGTACTAAATGCACTTAGAAAGCAGCTAGATTTTGAACTTGTTAGCTTTGAAGGTGGAACAAAAGATAATGTTATTACACGTGAATGTGAAGTTGTTCTTGCTCTTTCTAAAGATCATGTTAATCTATTAAAAGAAGTCGCTCAAGAAATGCTTACAGTATTTAAAGCAGAACTTTCAGTGCAAGATCCAGACATTTCTATGACAGTAACAGAAACAGCATACCAAGAACAAGGTATTTGCAAAAGTGCGGTAGATCAACTCATTAATCTTCTTTTAATCATTCCAAATGGAGTGATGGGATATGATCAACATATGAAGGGGCTTGTTCAAACATCATTAAATTTAGGTATTGTAAAGGTTGAGAATAACAAAATTCGCTTTGGAACAGCAGTACGTAGTTCTGTTGCTTCACGTAAAGAAGAACTTTTGAATAAACTAAAAGCTTTAAGTACAGCAATGAATATGACATTTGAAGTTAAAGGCGACTATCCAGCATGGCAGTATAATGAACATTCTCGTATTCGTGATTTATCTATTTCACTATATGAAGAAATGTATGGTAAAAAACCAGCTGTAACAGCAATTCATGCAGGATTAGAATGTGGCTTTATTGCAGAAAAGTGTCCAGGTCTGGATATGATTTCAATGGGACCAAATCTTAAACATATTCATTCACCTCAAGAAGTTGCAAGTATTTCTTCTATGGCGCGTGTTTATGAATATCTAGTAAAACTTTTGGAGAGTCTAATAACATATTAGTTATTAGGAGCGTGATTGAGGTATGAAACTTGAGAAGAATAACCGCTATTTTAATATTGCTGTGTACACCTTCTGTACATGTATTGCCATTATTATAGCCACCTGCATTCTCTTACGATTAAATCTTGTTTGGCAAATTATAAAGTTAGGGCTAGGTATTGTCTATACTCTATTAGAGCCTTTAATTATTGGGATTGTAATTGCCTATTTATTAGACCCAATCGTGGATTTCTATGAGTGCAGATGGCATAAAATAGCTTCTTCTAATAAGTTTCAACGTCATAAACAACTTCATTCAAATGAGGTAAAAAACAAGCGTTGGCATACGAGAACGATGCCAACGCTTTTAACATTTTTAACTGTCATTTCTATCATAGGTGTCTTTATCTTAATGATTATGATCAATGTGGACCAAATATCAGGTAGCTTCACTTTATCTAGCTTAAAAGAAAGTATGACATATTATGTGGCTTATTTTGAAGAGATGATAAATAGTTTTATGACTTTTACAAATGAATTAGGTATCTTACAGGAAAGAGCAGCATTTATACAAGATATTTATGATGCCATCAATCGATTCGTATTAAGTCTTTATATACACTTTATAAATGGTTTAACAGAGATGGGTATACATGCAATGAATTGGTTATTAGCTTTTGTTGTTGCATTCTATCTCTTACAAGATAAAGCACGTTGCTTGGCACTTAGTGATAGAATTTTTAATCATTTATGTGGTAAACATTATAGAGGAATAAAATCACTAGCTAAAGATGTAGACATTGTTTTTACAGGTTATATACGGGGTGAAGTCATTGATTCTATTATCATAGCTATTTTAACAAGTATAGCGTTAACACTTATTGACCTTGACTTTGCTATTATTATCGGAATTATTTCTGGGATATTTAATCTAATTCCTTATTTTGGGCCTATTGTAGGATTTATACTATCTATCATTATCGGTATATTGGATCCGAATCCTATGAAAGCTATATATGGAGCCGTTGCCATACTAATCATTCAGCAAATAGATGGTTGGATTATTGTACCTAAGATTGTTGGGGATTGTGTCAATTTACATCCTATTGTTGTCTTATTAGCCATATTAATAGGTGGACATCTATTTGGGCTAGTTGGTATGCTTTTAGCAGTTCCAGTTGCTGCTTTTATTAGATTATTACTTATTCGCTACATGCCCGAAATTTTTGGAGAGAATGAAGGATAAGTCATATATGAGTTTATAGAAAGTAAAAATAAGAGGACGCTAACTAATATAGCATCCTCTTATTTTTATCATATTATTATTTTAGTACTACTTTATGGAAAACTTTTTTACCTTTTTGAATCATTAATTCATTATCTTTAAAATCTGCCATAGTAATTTGAGCATTTGGATCTGTTACAGGTTGTTCATTTACCTTAATACCATTTTGAGTCACTAAACGACGACCTTCAGAACGAGAAGGCACTAATTTAGTTTGTTGAAGTAAGGTTAGAATATCCATACCTCCTTCAAAATCACTAGATGTAAACTCAGTAGTAGGAATAGAACCACCATGAGCACCACCTAAGAACAGAGCTTTTGCAGCTGTATCTGCTTTGTGAGCTTCTTCTTCACCATGTACAATTTTAGTTACTTCAAAAGCAAGTCGCTCTTTAGCCTTATTAATAGCTGAACCTTCTACATTAGTAAGTGCATTTACTTCATCCATTGGCACATAAGTAAGTAGTGATAAACATTTCTTAACATCTGCATCAGCTACATTACGCCAGTATTGATAGAATTCATATGGAGAAGTTTTTTCAGGATCTAACCAAACCGCACCTTTTTCTGTTTTACCCATTTTCTTACCTTCACTATTTGTAAGAAGTGAGAAAGTCATACCAAATGATTGTTCACCATGAAGTCTACGAACAAGTTCAACACCACCAAGGATATTAGACCATTGGTCATTACCACCTAGCTCAAGTTTACAATTATAACGTCTAAAAAGTTCTAAGAAATCATAAGATTGCATAAGCATGTAGTTGAATTCTAAGAAAGAAAGCCCTTTTTCCAGACGTTGTTTAAAGCATTCAGCTGTAAGCATACGATTTACAGAGAAATGTACACCTACTTCTCTTAAGAAGTCGATATAGTTAAGATTACGAAGCCAATCACCATTATCTACCATAATCGCTGCATCATTATCAAATGAAATAAAGCGAGACATTTGTTTTTTGAAACAAGCAATATTGTGATCAATTGTTTCTGTAGTCATCATCTTACGCATATCTGTTTTACCAGTTGGGTCACCTACCATACCTGTTCCACCACCGAATAAAACAATTGGACGGTGACCAGCACGTTGCATATGGCTCATTGCCATAACAGTTACAAAATGGCCAACATGAAGGCTGTCTGCAGTAGGGTCAAAACCAATATAAAAAGTAACTTTTTCCTTATCTAAAAGTTCTTTAATTTCTTTTTCATGGGTACATTGTTGAATAAAACCACGTTCCATTAAAATATCAAAAACGTTCATTATTGTTTCCTCCTAAAATTGTAATAAATAAAAAAGGGCACCTCATCCGCTAAGGACGAGATAACCCGTGGTACCACCTTAATTTACAAATAAAATTTGCCTCATGTCGATAACGGTGACAGCCGAATTAAAACTCCAAAGGTGTAATTCATAATGAAAAGGTGATGTGCTTGCACCGACCGCACATTCTCTAAAACAACACTTTAAATTACTACTCATTCTTCTTCATCATTTTATAAGTTATTTAATTAATGCATACTATAGCATAGGATAAAAGATATTTCAAGTATGTATAGGAAAGATCAATAATTAAAAGAGACGAATTGATCATAGGTTATAAAGAAGGTGAAAAATGAATAGTTTATCAGCATACACAGATAGTAGAGACAATTTAGGGTGCCATTTAAATGATAAGGGAGCTACTTTTAAAATTTATGCCAAGAACGCCTTTGCGATGGTACTGGAGATTTATCAAAATGTTAATCATTCAACGCCTATTATTAAACAAGTCATTGAAAGAATAGGAGATAGTAATTTTTTTAGTACTTTTATACCTCAAGCTAAGAGAGGTATGTACTATGTATGGCGTATTATGCATGAAGACTATTCTTACTCCCCATCTATTATGGACCCTTATGCTAAAGGTGTGACCTACTTTCAAGGGGAGTGGCGAAATCTGATTACTTCAAAACAATATTATAAAGTCTCGAAACCACAGATTCCATGGGAGCAGACAATAATTTATGAAATACATGTTGGACACTTTACTAGAATTGATTCAAGTATTCCCTATGAGGAAAGAGGCACTTTTAAAGGACTCATACGAAAATTACCCTATCTTAAGCAACTAGGCATTACAACTTTAGAACTTTTACCTATTTTCAAGTGGTATCCATATACTTTAAAAAATAAAAATCCATATACTAATGATTTATTAGAAGATGTATGGGGATATAATCCAATTGCCTTTTTCGCCATAGATGAAAGATATAGTGTCGAAAAAACAAGTGAGGCATCATTAAGAGAACTTCAATCTTTTATTGAGGCTGCACACCATGAAAAAATCGAAGTTATATTGGATGTGGTTTATAATCACACAGGAGAAGGGGGAGAAGATGGTGTTGCTATCCACTTTAAATATTTGGCGCCAGAGATATATTATAAATATGATGAACAATACAAATTTCTAAATTGTGCAGGAACAGGAAATACTTTAAATACAAATCATCCTCTTGTTAAAAATCTAATAAAAGAAAGTCTTACTTATTGGGTAAGTGAGATAGGTGTAGATGGCTTTCGATTTGATTTAGCATCCATATTAGGTCAGGATGAAAGAGGAAGATGGCTCAATGAGTCTCTACTTAATGAAATTGCAGAAAATACTATTTTATCAAAGGTAAAATTGATTACTGAAGGATGGGATGCGAAAGGGAATTATGATGTTGGGCGTATGCCTGCACCTTTTTGTGAATGGAGTGATTATTTTAGAGATACCATACGTAAATTTATTAAAGGCGATCAAGGTATTGTACCAGCAGTATCTGCTTGTATGATGGGAAAAGAAATTCCTTTTGTAGATACAAGAAAGGGTAAGAATCATACCATTCATTTTATTACTGCTCATGATGGCTTTACGATGTGGGATTTAGTCACTTATAACCATAAGCATAATGAGGCAAATGGTGAGAACAATAGAGATGGTCATAATGCAAACTACAGTTATAATTGGGGTTTCGAAGGCGAAACACAAGAAGAAACTATTAATCATAGACGTAGGCAAGCGATAAAAAATTTAATGAGCTTACTTTTATTATCT